>NZ_JANGCA010000230.1:0-342 GCF_024463855.1 Clostridium sp. DFI.1.208
CATTTGCAGCACCGCTCACATAGTAATCGGCACGGCTTCCACGCCCCATGAGGAACAGGTCCTCCTTCTGAGAAGCTGTCTCTGTCTGGAACCATGCTCCGTTTCGCGGACTGGTAAAGTTGGAACCATCATTGCTCATCTTCAGATACGCCTCATCCTTTTGGATCGTGGCGATACCGCCCTTCATGACTCCCATCAAAGACGGCATCCCATTTCCTTTCACTGCCAGTCTGTCCACGCCGATCGTGATCGGCATCGCAGTATCGTTGCGCAGGGATGCATTGTTGGTACTTTGCCGGATGAGGGAGCCCTCTGCATGCATCCGGATCTGTTGTGGAACGA
>NZ_JANGCA010000231.1:0-342 GCF_024463855.1 Clostridium sp. DFI.1.208
GAACACCAGCTCTACCGCAAAGTTTCGATCTCCCCATGTGCTTCCCTTTTCATAGACAAGATCTGTCGCACTGCCATCCGCCTTCTGGAAATCGGATACCGGATGCTTGATGTCTGCATCGATCGCCTCTGCTGTTTGATCACTTTCTTCCAGCTTCTTTGTGATCTGGTTTTCATTGATCGTTATGCTTCCCTTTTTCAATGTATCCGGGAATGCGATGAAGTCACTTTCCGCTTTCGGCGGTGTCGCTCTGTCCTTACTGTTTGTGATCGTCAAAGGTCCGAAATCGATGAACGGAGCCGGAGATAATCCATCTGACTTCACTGCCGCACTTGGATCATA
>NZ_JANGCA010000232.1:0-342 GCF_024463855.1 Clostridium sp. DFI.1.208
AAACACAGCAATGGCTCACAGAGGGTGGCGTGATTTCCGCTGTGAAAAGTTTTTACTTCTTGGAAGAACATGACGCATTAGGTGGACTGGAAAAAGTGGGAACTATGCTTGATAAGGCAAGATACAGTAATTCCCTTTCCAGCAAACTAACCGCCCACTTACAGAGGATAGACCGCACCGACCTTATCCCCTATATCCAGTATGACACGAAACACGGGAAAGGGGGTATCTGATGAATAACAACGATATTCCTGTATGGGAAAAATACACCCTTACCATTGAAGAAGCGTCAAAGTATTTCCGTATCGGAGAAAACAAGTTAAGACGCTTGGCAGAGGAAAA
>NZ_JANGCA010000233.1:0-342 GCF_024463855.1 Clostridium sp. DFI.1.208
AGTCCAATTAAGCAAACAGATGAGTGAAAACAATCTATGTCGCTGGATTAGATCATGTAATGGTAAAGCTATAGAGAAGTTAATAGACTTGGCTATAATATTGATACATAAAAATAAAATACCAATACGCCCAGGCAGGCACAATCAACGGTTGGGAAGATTTGTCACCTGCAGCAGTCCTTTTCGTTTCAGGTTAGATGGGAGGAATTGGCCTAGGACTTCTTATAGTCATGGGAAACTAAGAACTACTCAACCGTAGTTAAGATAAGTTGATTTATCCAGATATCAGTAATTTTGAAAAATTCTAACGCATAATCAATGAGTTTTTGTGTACCCAAAAAT
>NZ_JANGCA010000234.1:0-339 GCF_024463855.1 Clostridium sp. DFI.1.208
CCTCACCGACGAATTCCTCACTTTTTGGATCATAATTCTTGAAATGGATATTCACCGGATAATCCCCCTTGGGTAGATCGACATCCAGCTTGTCCTCCTCCAGATAGTTTCCCGGCTCCATCGCTCCACTTTGATAGATCTTCTGTTTATTGTCCTTGCGGATCATCTCCACCACCATCAGATAATGATTGTTCTTGGAATTCACGATCCGCACCAGTCCCTTACTGCTTCCTGTCTCGAACACCAGATTGCTGTTGATATTGATCTGGACGCTTCCCTCTGCCACCTTGTCATCCATCATCTTCTGGATCTCTTCCCGTGTCATTCCCGGAAGATAGC
>NZ_JANGCA010000235.1:0-335 GCF_024463855.1 Clostridium sp. DFI.1.208
CAGGTAATCGACTGATGGGACAGAAGAGCATCGTCCGTGGAGGACGCTATGTAACGAAGAATACGCGTGCACAGAATCTTTCGAACATGCATGCCGGTATCCAGGATCTGATCCATCCGAAGCGGATTGACGAGCTGTCTTCCACGCATGCAGAAAAAAGAGATATGCAGGATATGAGAGAAATGGAGGACTTTGAACGATCATGAGGTTCTACTCACCGAAGAATTTTAAGAAAGGAAGACATCTGGGAGGCATGTTCCGATGGATCGACATCGTGCTGTTCGGCACAGCGACCCTGCTCTTCATCCCGGCATTCCTTTTCAATATGACAGGAG
>NZ_JANGCA010000236.1:0-333 GCF_024463855.1 Clostridium sp. DFI.1.208
CCAACTTTACCAGTCCGCGAAACGGAGCATGGTTCCAGACAGAGACAGCTTCTCAGAAGGAGGACCTGTTCCTCATGGGGCGTGGAAGCCGTGCCGATTACTATGTGAGCGGTGCTGCAAATGCGGGGCAAAAGTGGCCGTGGGACAGTGATGGGGAGGTCAAGGAAGCCTATAAGATCCGCTTCATCACATCGATCAGTGAAGCAGATGTCGCAACCTATGAAAGAAAACAGTACGAGATCAGAGAGGAGTAAGGGATGGAAACAGAAGAGAAGAGAGCAGGGAAGCAGCGCAAGGGGATGATCTTCCTGATCGTCCTGCTCCTGCTTGCGG
>NZ_JANGCA010000237.1:0-332 GCF_024463855.1 Clostridium sp. DFI.1.208
TGAAGCAGCCGTTGTTCACTTCTCTGAAGAAAGCAAATATAAATGATGTAAATCTGAGCAGTATTATCGATACGGATGCAGACACAGCAGCGTTGGCATTGCGTGCAGCTGATACAAAAATCAATGGTGTCGGCATTTTGGCAGTCATCCATTCTAAGCAAACTGCTGCTGGAATGCTGGTGAATAATACGAATACAAGCATAGAAAATAGCTATGTGAGCGGGGAAATCACAGGGGAAGCAGGAGCTTCCGGTTTTGTCGTCTCCGGAAATGCAGAAATAAGCAACAGCTATGCAACGGGAATCATCGAAGGCAAGCAATCCGCATATGGA
>NZ_JANGCA010000238.1:0-332 GCF_024463855.1 Clostridium sp. DFI.1.208
TAGCAAGACAGCAATCCTTCAGATGAAGCTGAGACGCTGATTTTTTCAAATAGGTGCGATTGTACAGCCCGGTGAGAGAATCGTAATTAGCAATTTGCAAAAGACTTTCATTCTGCTTATTCAAAACCTCCTTGCCAATATCGGCACTGGCATTCGAAACATAAGAGACATAGAGGATGGTAAGAAACGCCCCAAAGCTGTTGCATAGAAATAAAAGCTGTAAGGAAACAGCAGGCTGAGGATAGACGATCGTTTCCTTGCTTTGAACATACAGCAAAAAGAAGGTGAGCATATGCAGGATGGAAAACAGATAGGGGATATAGGGACTGCGA
>NZ_JANGCA010000239.1:0-328 GCF_024463855.1 Clostridium sp. DFI.1.208
ACTCCTTCCATCTCACTGTCCTTCAATACTGCATAGATGATGACCTCTCCTGCGAGCAGTCCCCATTTCCCCCACTGGACCATATGCAGGATACTGCCTTGATATCGCTGCGGTACACACACATACAGACCGCTTTGGATCAGGATGAGCAGGAAGAAGATCCCTGCCATGATGAGCATGCACAGTCTCGTCTTTTTGATCATCGCCTGCTTCATCTCCTGTAGCCAGAGCGTCCTGCTTTTCAGCTGTTCCTGCTTCTTCCTCAATTCCCTTGTGGATTCTTCGCAAACCATGCGGCTATCTCCTTCTCTGTTGCATTGTCCTTCAA
>NZ_JANGCA010000024.1:0-67223 GCF_024463855.1 Clostridium sp. DFI.1.208
CATATGGATTCAGGAATATACAGAATCTTATCGATATGATCATGATCGTATGTTCCCGGTTATACTATGAAATCAAACTATCTTATGAGCTTAGATGATTTCTACCCACACTTAGTGCAGATGCTTCTAAAATTATCAATATTTATGATGAAAAAATGGGGAATTCAGTTTACACAAGAAAGCTGTTTACTATTTCTGTTGTCCTTTTTGCAGCAGCATATTATTTCTACCATTAGTGTAATGAGGTTAAGAATGATTGTTTGAATAGCACAAGCGAGCGGTAAATATCTGGATGAGGTATATATAGCATCCGCTATGTTTATACCTGTACAAATCTATAGCTATCTGCTGTTGGATAAATCCTGATACTAAAATTCAGAAAGATTAAACCACACAAAAGTTTTACATGCTGATTCTAGATACAGGCACTTGAAAAACGTCCAGAATAATCATTTCCAGGGCATACATAATATATAGGAAAGCACTTGAAAAAGGTGGTGAAAAAATGCACAAAAGGGGGAAAAAGCAGGGTGTTCATGGTATAATAAAAATAACGTGGCCAGAATTTATACAATTCATTTGAATTGTCTGTCTACTGTTGGAACGGATTATGGTACGCTATATCCGTATTGATTATGTAAGGAGATTATTATGCTGAAAGTCTTACAACATCCATTGATTACGCATAAGCTGTCACAGATGCGTAAGAAGGAAACCGGAACAAAGGATTTCCGTCAGAATCTGGACGAAATCGCAGGCCTGATGGCTTACGAAATTTCCAGAGATTTCCCGCTTCAGCCAGTCGAAATCGAAACGCCTGTCGCAAAGACCACAACCTATGAGCTTGCGAAGGAAATCGTACTGGTACCGATTCTTCGTGCAGGTCTTGGAATGGTAAATGGAATCTGTGATTTGATCCCTACCGTTAAGATTGCACATGTGGGGCTGTATCGTGATGAAGAAACACTGGAGCCTCATACATATTTTGAAAAATATCCGAAGGAAGTAAAGGACGCTATCGTCATGATCGTCGATCCGATGCTGGCCACCGGAGGAAGTGCTATCGCAGCCATTGACATGGTGAAAAAGCAGGGGGCGAAGAATATACGCCTTGTATGTCTTGTCGGTGCTCCCGAAGGTGTCAAAGCTGTAGAAGAGGCACATCCGGAAGTAGACATCTATCTTGCGGCACTGGATGAAAAACTGAACGAAAAAGGGTATATCGTACCCGGACTTGGAGATGCAGGAGACCGTATTTTCGGTACGAAGTAGTCATGAAGGAAGCGTATCAGGCTATGCGGCTGATGTTTACCATGGCACTTGCCTGTGGGGCAGCAGTGTGGATCGGTGCCTGGCTGGATGATGTATTTCATACCTCGCCATGGTGTCTTCTGATTCTGTTAGCCTACGCCATCATCTCCAGTCTGTATCTGATGATTCGAAAGCTGGGTGATGATCATGAATGAAACAAGGAAAATGGGAATGGAGATTCGCATACTTACGCTGCTGCTATGTGCAGCAGGCTGTGTGGTCTGCATCATCCTGTTTCCCGGAGCCTGGAAGCAGGGCGTTATGGGTATTTTGATCGGTTCCTTAACCGGTATCATGGGCTTCAACATGATCCAGAACATGGTTGGGCACATCGACGGGGAACTGGCGGATATCAAATCCCGCGCATTTCGCTCCTATACGCGAAGATACATGCTGTATGCCGTGATCTTTGCTTTAAGCGCCGTTGCAGGGGCGCATATTGCGGCTCTGCTGGTGGGAATGCTGCTTCATAAGTGCAGTATTCTGATGTACAGCTGGAAACACAGAAAGGAGGATGAGTAGTGGACGATAAGTTTGACGGAATCGTTTTGACACTGTTTGGACACAACATCGAATTTCAGCAGTCGATTATCAACTGGCTGATTCTCTGTGTGCTGTTTTCCATATTCTTTATCTGGGCCGGCAGGAAGTTTGAAAAGGCCGATGTCCGAAAGGCGCCGTCAGGAATACTTCTGATTACAGAGATGATAACCGGTTTGTGTACTAATATCATCGGGGATAACCTGAAGCATGAAACGAAGCGTTATCTGCCGTTTCTGGGTACCCTGACGATGATGATGGCCATCAGCAATCTTTTGGGACTTCTCGGATTACAGCCGCCGACATCCAATCTGAGCTTCAATGTTACCCTTGCACTGATGATGTTTCTGACCATTCAGTACAACGGTATCAAAAAAGGCGGGCTTGGCGCACGTCTGAAAGAACTGACGGAGCCGATGTGGCTGCTTACACCATTGAATGTCATTGGTGAGCTGGCACTTCCGATTTCGCTTTCCATGCGTTTGTTTGGAAACATACTGGCAGGCTCCATTATTATGCTGCTGGTGTATACGATGATGCGAAGCTTTCTCCCGTTTGGAGTGCTCGGCTACATTGCGACACCGTTTCTGCATGCGTATTTTGATGTTTTCTCGGGTCTGATACAGACCTATATCTTCTTCACGCTGGCAAGCTTCTTCCTAAGTGAGCAGGTTGCCCCGGAAGAATAACGAATGATTTTAACAGGAGGAAAAAATTATGGAATTCAATGAATATTTTGTACAGGGTATGGCACTGTTAGGTGCAGGTATTGCTATGATCGCCGGTTTAGGTCCTGGTATTGGACAGGGTATCGCTGCCAGCAAGGGTGCGGAAAGTGTTGGACGCAATCCGGATGCTGCAGGTAAAATCCGTTCCATCATGGTACTTGGTATCGCCCTGGCCGAAACAACCGGTATCTATGCGCTGATTGTTGCCTTAATTCTAATCTTCATGAAAGGGTAATGTCATTTGTCATGAAGCTATGAAGAAAGGAGGTATTCGCATAGTATGGATTTTGATATAAATGCCTATCTGCGGCTGAATCCGATGGATATGATCATGGTCTGTGTATCCACACTGATCATCGTCGCAGTCGCAAAGCATTTCTTCTGGGACAAGGTGCTTGCCTATCTCGATGCACGCAAGGCTGCCATTCAGGCAGATATCGATGCAGGATTACAGAGCAAGGAAGCAGGAGAACAATACAAACGTCAGTATGAGGAACAGATGGCCAATGCCCGTGGTGAAGCTCATGAACTATTGGAAAGTGCCAAAGCCAATGCCGTTCAGGAAAAGCGTGAAATTCTGGCAGCTGCAAGAGGAGAAGCCGAAGCAGTGAAGGAAAAAGCGCGGAAGGATATTGAACGTGAAAAGGTACAGGCTCGTGCAGAAATGAAGGATGCAATCGTTGACGTGGCGTTTGAGGCCGCAAAACAGATTGTAAATAAAGAACTGGATGAAAGTACACATAAGCAGTACGTGGATGATTTTATCGAGCATGCAGGTGATGAGTCATGGCAGGCATAGCAGCGAAAAGCTACAGTGATGCGCTGTTTACGCTTGCACAGGAGGAACAAAAGCTGGATGCGTTCAAGGCAGACTTATGCATGATGGATGAACAGCTGAAGGCGTATCCTGATTTCATGCGGGTACTGACACATCCTAAGATTCACAAGGAAGAAAAGAAGCAGACGCTTGCGTCTGTATTCGGCAGTGAAGTCAATCACATGGTTTTGAATTTTGCGAAGCTTTTGATTGATAAAAGCCGTTTTCAGAGTTTTCATGATATCACCCGGGAATTTGTAAAGCAGTACAACAAGGTGAACAATATCGAAGTGGCACATGTCCGTACGGCAAAGAAGCTGGATGCTGCGGAAATAACCCGTCTGAAATCCATGCTGGAGAAAAAGCTTTTGAAAACTGTGGAATTAAAAATTCAGGAGGATCCGGATCTGCTTGCGGGACTGCGCATAAAGATCAATGATATGGTTCTGGATAATACTGCCAGAAGCCGTATGGATAATCTGAAACAACTGGCACAGAGTGAACCTGTGCAGGAAAGTTAGAGGTGAGTGCGAGTGAGCTTAAAGCCAGAAGAAATAAGTAAGCTGATCAAGGATCAGATTCGCAGATATGATGAGGATCTGGAAATCGATGAGACTGGTACGATTATCACCGTTGGTGACGGTATCGCCCTGATCTACGGTTTACAGAATGCGATGGCCGGTGAGCTGCTTCGTTTCCCTGGGGATGTATATGGTATGGTATTAAACCTGGAGGAAGAGCATGTCGGTGCTGTTTTGATGGGTGATGACTCCAACATCCGTGAGGGAGACGAAGTAAAACGTACCGGACGTATCGTTGAGGTTCCTGTCGGGAACGGTATGCTGGGACGTGTTGTCAATGCATTGGGACAGGCGATTGACGGAGGAGAACCAATCAAAAGTGATAAGTTCCGTCCGGTAGAGCGTGTGGCCCCTGGTGTAATGACAAGAAAGAGTGTACATCAGCCGATTCAGACCGGCTTGAAAATCATTGATTCCATGATTCCGATCGGGCGCGGACAGCGTGAGCTGATCATCGGAGACCGCCAGACTGGGAAAACGGCGATTGCCATTGATACCATCATCAATCAAAAGGAAAATAATGTAAAGTGTATTTATGTTGCCATTGGTCAGAAGGCCAGTACGGTAGCACAGATTGTAGAAAAGCTTCGTTCACATGGCGCTATGGAATATACAACCATCGTATCCTCCACCGCGAGTGAACCGGCTCCGCTGCAATATATTGCGCCTTATGCAGGCTGTGCCATCGGTGAGGAATGGATGGAAAACGGTGACGATGTGCTAATTGTCTATGACGATTTGAGTAAGCATGCGGTTGCCTATCGTACCATGTCCCTGCTGCTGAAGCGTCCGCCTGGGCGTGAGGCATATCCGGGAGATGTCTTCTATCTGCATTCCCGTCTATTGGAGCGTGCGGCTAAGCTGAATGATGAGCTGGGTGCAGGAAGTCTGACTGCTCTGCCGATCATTGAAACACAGGCCGGAGATATATCCGCCTATATACCGACAAATGTTATTTCTATCACCGATGGACAGATCTTCTTACAGACGGAGCTGTTCAACAGTGGTGTACGTCCTGCCGTTGACAGCGGTCTGTCCGTATCGCGTGTAGGTAGTGCGGCACAGATCAAGGCGATGAAGCAGGTGAGCGGTTCCCTGAAGCTGGAGCTGGCGCAGTTCCGTGAAATGCAGGCCTTTGCGAAATTCGGAAGTGATCTGGATGCAGCTACGACGGAAACACTGGCACATGGGGAACGGTTGACCAAGCTGCTGATTCAGAATCAGTATGACCCGCTGCCGGTAACCCATCAGGTTTTATCTCTGTTTGCGGCAAAAAACAAATTCCTGAAGCCGGTTAAGGTGGAGGATGTTCAGCTGTATGAAAAAGAAATGCTGAAATACATGGAGCGAAACCATGCGGACATCTTAACGGAAATTGAAGAAAAGCAGGCGCTGGATGATGCATTGAGTGCTAAGATTAAGGATGCCCTGCAGTCCTTTGCTTCTGAATTCAAGAATATGATAGAAGGATAATGTATGGCAGCAGGTAAACTGGAGATCAAGGCGCGCATCCGCTCTGTTGAATCAACGAAAAAGATTACAAAAGCGATGCAGCTGGTTGCCACCAGTAAACTGAAGAAACAGAAACAGTACATGGAAGAAAATCGGGAATATGCATACTATCTAAAAGAAACTGTGCAGGAAATTCTGTCTTCCATCGAGCATTCCAGACATCCGTATCTGCAGAAGCAGGAAGGGAAGCCGTATACCATTGTCTTTACAAGCGACATGGGGCTGTGCGGCGGCTATAATGCCAACATCTTCCGTATGCTGCAGCATGAAGTCGGCAAGGAAGGTGACTTTGTCATCATCGGAGCGCGTGGAGCCAACTGGATTCACAATAAGGATTTTCATGTTGTGCAGAGTGAGACGGATCTGGAAGAGGACTGTTACAGTGAGCTGGTTGGTGTAGCTGATCATGCATTGGAACTGTACCGCAAACAGGAAATATCGGAAATACGTATTTTGTATACACATTTTGTTAATTCTGTGACCTTTGAGCCGAAGCTGATAACGCTGCTTCCGGTGGAAAAGGAAGAACGAGAGAAATCAACGACTGCAGAAACCATCTTCGAGCCTGCAGGTGACCGTATTTTGGACACCCTGGTTCCGATGTATGTACGCTCTCTTCTATACAGCTACTTTCTGGAAACGAAAACAAGTGAACAGGCAAGCAGACGTATGGCAATGGAAAGTGCAACGGATAATGCAGAGGAGTTGAAGGAAACTCTCGAATTACAATTCAACCAGGCTCGACAGGCCGCAATTACCCAGGAAATAACGGAAATTGTCGGCGGAGTCAATGCTATGGAATGAAAGGAGCAGCCATGAGTAAGAATACAGGAAAAATCGTACAGGTCATTGGTCCGGTAGTCGATGTCGCATTTGAGAACGGAGAATTGCCGCAGCTATTGACCGCTATTGAAATTCCTCTGAAAGACAGTGAATCTCTGATTGTCGAAGTTGCTCAGCATATCGGTGATGAACGTGTCCGCTGTATCGCCATGGGTGGTACAGACGGTCTGGTTCGCGGAATGGAAGCCATTGATACAGGATCAGCGATCCGTGTACCGGTGGGAAAAGAAATTCTGGGAAGAATGTTTAATGTCCTCGGACGTGAAATTGATGGTCTTGGACCTGTAGGAACGGATAACACACTGCCGATCCACAGACAGGCACCGGGCTTTGAGGAGCAGCAGACATCCGCAGAAATGCTGGAAACAGGAATTAAGGTCATTGACCTGCTATGTCCATATTCCAAGGGTGGTAAGATTGGTTTGTTTGGTGGTGCGGGAGTAGGTAAAACCGTACTGATTCAGGAGCTGATCCATAATATCGCCAAGGAACATGGTGGAATGTCCGTCGTTACCGGCGTAGGGGAGAGAACCCGCGAAGGAAATGACATGTATCATGAAATGAAGGACAGTGGTGTTTTGGACAAGACCGTGCTGGTGTACGGACAGATGAATGAATCTCCGGGTGCCAGAATGCGTGTTGGGCTGACCGGTCTGACGATGGCGGAATACTTCCGTGATCATGACCATCAGGACGTACTGCTGTTTATCGATAATATCTTCCGTTTCACCCAGGCGGGAAGTGAAGTAAGCGCCCTGCTGGGACGTATGCCGAGTGCAGTAGGCTATCAGCCGACACTTGCGACAGAGATGGGACAGCTGCAGGAGCGTATCACCTCCACAAAGGATGGTTCCATTACCTCGGTTCAGGCGATTTATGTACCTGCGGATGACTTGACGGACCCGGCTCCGGCTACCGCATTTACGCATCTGGATGCGAAAACGGTTCTGGACCGTGATATTGCGGCACTGGGAATTTATCCTGCCGTTGATCCGCTGGAATCCAGCTCCCGTATTTTGGATCCGCTTGTTGTGGGAGAAGAGCATTATGCAGTTGCCCGTGGGGTACAGACGATTTTACAGCGCTATAAGGAGCTACAGGATATCATTGCTATTCTGGGTATGGACGAGCTGAGTGAGGAAGATAAGATTATTGTCAACCGTGCCCGTCGTGTCCGTAACTTCCTGTCACAGCCATTCCATGTGGCAGAGGTGTTCTCCGGAATTAAGGGCTGCTATGTATCCCGTGAGGATACGGTGCGTAGCTTTAAGGAGCTGTTGGATGGGAAATACGATGAACTTCCGGAACAGGCCTTCATGTTCGCTTCAACGATTGAAGAAGTTGTCGAGAAAGCCAAGGCTCTGGAAAACTGAGTATGATCAAAATTAAGATCATTACGCCGCTGGGTCTTTATAAGGAAGGCGAAGTCGGCGGCGTGCATGTGCGTACGGTGGAAGGAGAAACGACAATTCTTCCCAATCACATGCCTATCGTTGCAATGCTGACAACATGCAAATGTTCTCTTATGGAAGGCAATGAATATAAGGATTATGCGATTGCCGGCGGATTGCTTCAGTTTGCGGACAATGAGATGCGTATTCTTGCGGATGCGATTGAAGGTCGTGAGGAAATTGATATCGAGCGTGCCAGACGTGCAAAACAACGTGCTGAGGAGCGTTTGAAGAAAATGGATAACCGCACCAGCATTAAGCGTGCTGAAGTCGCATTGGCAAAAGCAATCAACCGTATCAAGGTTTACGGTGGTTAACCATATAGGGATATCAGGATCATCTGGTATCTCTTTTTTTGTGAAGCATAACTGTTAAAACATGACATGGAAATCCACGATTCGTTTACCTATCCGCTTCCTTGCAAATGTATATGCTATGATATGGCGATAGGCATTGTATAAGACTCTGCGCTTGCGGATGTAGACGAAAAAGGGAATTCAAATATTTATAAAATACAACAGTATTTGAATTCCCCTATGTATATGTATTCGTTATGGATGAAGCACTGTATAACTACAAAAGTTTACTTCCTTCTTCTCAGCCTGTCAAAGCCGATTTGTATGAGGACAATCAGAAAAGCGATGAGCATATTCTCCAATGAGGCTGACCGGTTGAAAACCATCATGATCAGCACGATAACCGTATATTCGATTAAGTAAATTTTTCCATTCATATTCATTCTCCTCAAAATGCTGCCTGCCTTGTTCTGAACTGTTATGCAACAGCCGCATCGTATGTGTTCGGATACAGGGTGATCATCATATAACAGATTTCATCATCACTGATCTCAATTTCAAAGGCTTCCTCAATGGACTTGATATGGCTTCTTATTTTCTGAAAGATTTCTTTATTATTATCCAAATAAGGAATCTTATGGTCAAATATGATTGTCTTATTTGCTATGATACGCTCAATCATAAAACCGATATGAATAATCAATGAGAATCCGGTAGAGGCTCTGTTTTTTTCTTCATACTCCAAATCATCAAAAAGACCTTCTAAAAACTCCGTGGCAACCTTTTGGACAGCCAGTGGATTTACGTACATAACATGCTGGGCCAGAAATCCTGCGGCTTCCTCTGCACTCTGGTCTGTTTTTTTATGCTTTGTCTTCTGTTCGCTTACTCCTGTTTTATTCAGGAATTTAATGAAATTCTCTTTTTTATCATCGGTAACCAGTTCGGAAATATGAAAGAAAGGGGCATCCACATCAATATGTACATTTCCAATAACAGCAACCAGATTGTAGCTGTCCACGATTTCCTGATATGCCTCATTTTTCTTTTGAAGCTCCTCATTGCTTAACGCAAATACATGGATATAGCCAAGCGAATTCTCCTTTAATATTTCAATGATCATATTTTTAAATGCGATGCTTGTTCCCTGCCCGGATGAACAGGCAGATATGATTGCGGGCTCTTTTTCTGAGCTTACAAAGGCAGGCTCAAAGCGGTTTTTAATCAGATACTCATTGTAGGTAAGATCAATATGCTCATTACGATTCAGCATGATGTGCGCGAAATCCAATGCAATCGCGGTGGATACGTTTGGAATCGTGTGTGTGGGGATACCGGTATCTCTTGTCAGCTTATGCCCGAAATCCAGAAGAGAGCCCATGTCCGCTAGAATCATTACCCCCTTTTTGAGATGCAGACTCTCGATTTCCTCCACAAACAGCTGGTAGCTCTGATTGACATCCTGTGTCAGCGGCATATCAAATGCTTTTACAAAGTCCGTATGCAGCAGACGGTTGCATACCTCTGCTATGCTGGATGCCGTATTGCCGTGCGCAAGGATATACAAGGCAGCCTTTGATGAATTATCCGGTACAATATCACTTGTAATATTCTTGATCAGCAGCTGAAAGAACTTTTTTTCATCCGTCGGCAATCGAAGAGAAAACTTGCTTTCGATCTTGTCGATCATATCATCAACAATCGTATCACCTGTTTTCACAGGTACGGAGCTGCTCTCTGTCAGCTTTATTTTCCGCAATCTGTCAATGAGAAATTTTAAATGAAAGGCCAGAACGAGTATGCTTTGTTCTGTGATTTTTACAGACAGGCGGTTTTGTATTTCCTTCATGACCTCCAAAGAGAAATCGACAATGCGTGGTTCGATAATCTTATAAAGCTCATCCTTGTTTACCGTTTTAAAATACATGCTGTTGAGAATTTCGTCATAATAGGAAGACACTGCGGAGGATATGCGAATGGCAACCTCATCGCTCGTCAGCCCCTGTCTGGAATAGTTGCGAATCTCATCGAGCAAGCTACAGTATGCTTCTTCGTTCAGGACGTTTTCCTTTACATGTGTAATTTCATTGGATGGAGTGATTACAAGGTCATAGTTGTAGTTCTCGTAATTGTCTGTAAAGGTATATCCGATTTTCCTGTACTTTTTATAAGCCTCGCGAATATTGTCTGACAGAAACACATAGGGAACCTTGATTTCACCGAATTCCTTGGTTTTACTTTCCAGAAAGGAGCGGGCACACAGTATTTTAATTTCAGAAGCAAGCTGTCCGATATTTTCTGTAAAATCATACAGGGAGACGGCTTTTACGATATCCGCATCAATGATGTAGGTTCGCTGTGTAAGAATGGCTTCCTTAGAAAAGAGATGCTCCATAATTTTCAGCTTTTCCTGCAAGGGCCGTTCTCTGAGCGGCGGCAGATTGATCGTCAGAGGTATCCTGCGCTTAAAGGTTTTCAGCAGGACATCCTTCGGATTTTCTGTCGTGGCGCCGATGATGAGGATATCCGCCTTCCGTATCGTGTTTGCTTCCCCCATCTTGCGGTATTGTCCGGTATCCATTAGATAGAATAACAGCTCCTGTCCTTCCGGGGGAAGTCTGTGAATTTCATCCAGAAACAGAATGCCGTGATTCGCTTTTTCAACCAGCCCCTCCGTTTCCTGATCCGCTCCCGTAAATGCTCCCCGGATATGTCCGAACAGCTGTGACAGCAGAAGCTGGGGATTGTGGTAATAGTCTGCACAGTTGAATTCCACAAAGGGATATTCCTTTTCACTCATACCCTTAATTTTTCTGCCGTAGTCATACATCGTATGGGCGAATAACGTCTTGCCTGTGCCGCTTTCTCCGGTAATCAATGTGTGCAGACCCTTTGGCGGATATAAAATAGCGGACTGCGCCTGTTTGATTTGCAGAGACTGGCTGCCGTCATAGCCGATCATGATGGAAAAGGAATCTGTCCCTTCCTGTTCCTTTTTGAAAAACAGGTCTCTGATTTCCTCCGGGGTATAAACACTCTGATCCAGGGGAACATGCAGCTCCCTCTTTACAATATCCACAGGAACAAATAAAACAGGTCTGGTTTCAATCTTAATAAACAAGCCATTCTTGACAGCCGTATTCAGCAGGGTACTGACTGTCGAGCGATATGTGTTAAAGTGATCAGCGATATCCTTTGCTGTAATTCCGAAAATCTCTTTTTTCTGAATACTGTTTTCCAGATATTCCTTTGTAATGACAGAATAGATATAATCAAATACTTCCTGCTCAGACATATCTACACCTCTTTTCTTTTATGAATGTGTCATCTGTTTTCCCATAATACAGCAGTGCCTTTAGCACCTTCCTGCTTTTATTCCCTTACATATCCTTGCCTTGCATAGCAATATTGCTATCATGCTGTGAGACCGCTGTCTTTTTTGCTGTAGTGAATGCATAGTACAAAGCGTTCTGTATAGACGCAACGCTTACGATAAGAGCTCAATCAGTGTGTTCATAATTTCTTTTGGTGTTGTGGAAGCTTTGATTCTTTCCATGGATTCCTTTTCCGAGAACATACCAACGAGCTTTTGCAGGATTGTCAGCTGATGCTCGGCACCATTTACAGCAAGTGTGAAAATAATATTTACCGGTACGGTTTCGTTATCGGATCCCATCAGGGTGAAGTTTACCGGCTGCTTCAGCCTTGAAACGATGATTGCCGATTTCTCAACCGTATCTCTTTCCATAGGATGAGGGATTGCGACCTTGAGTACCTCCGTTGGCAATGCTGTCGGGTACAGCTTTTCCCTTTTGATAACTGCATCCGCAAACCCTTTCTTTACATATCCTTTCGAGAACGCATCCTCACCGATTTTTCTGATGGCATCCTCGAAATCCTTTGCCTCAAGCGTTAGGTCTATCAGTTCTTCAAATAATAAATCCCTTATATTGTATTTTTCCATAATTGAATACCTCCCGCTTTTTATAAAAAGCAAAAATCTTGCCAAACTATGGAATTATAAGCTGATGCATGGATATAGCTCGCAAATTTATGAAAATTTCTGGATAAAAGCTCTGCGGGATTCCTGCAACACTGGCAGAGCACTATGCTTTCTGCGGATAACATACGATGCTTGTTTGTGATACCATAGGGTGTATGGAAAAGCTGCAGTTTATAGAGACCGAGCTGAAGACACTGATATTTTTCGTGTAATAAATCTCAGTTAAAATTATAGCATAGAAAATATGAAAGAAAGAATAAATAACGGCAGTTATCTGTAAGCGGTATGAAAATAGTATACGCAATAAAATGAGCTTTGGGGAATTTGGGTTACATATATAAGGAAGTAAATTGGATATACAGCCTTATTACCTGCAGGAAAAGAAATCATACGGCAGCTGTGCATGTAAATCCAAGGGGCTTTAATCAGTGAAAAAGAAGATGAAAAAGGGTCTGTTCACTGGAATTGGCAAAATTTTTGCTTTATTAAATAGGCGTAAACAACCTGAAAGATGGTTAGAAAGGAGAATGAGATGAAAACAATTATCGTTGCTTGCGGAGGCGGTATCGCAACCTCAGCCACATGCGCTACAAAGATCAATATGGCGCTTGAGGAACGCGGATTAAGCAATCTGGCGAAGGCTGAGGCTGTGGATATCAAGTCACTTGATAATTTCATCAAAACAGCGGATGTCTATGTGTCCATCACCCCGATGCGTGGTGTGGTACAAAGCTATGATATCCCGGTGATCAGCGGGATTCCACTGTTAACAGGAATGGGCAAGGATGCCTGCATTGACGAGATTATCAAAGCATTAAAGTAAAAGAAAAGAAGAGGAGAAAAAAATTATGGAAATGTTAGCTACCGTATTCCAGGGTCTTCTGGACCTGGGCGCTGCCGTATTTCTTCCGATCGTGCTATTCATTATCGGTTTGATCGTAGGTATGAAGCCTGGCAAGGCGTTCTCATCCGCGTTGACCTTAGGTGTCGCATTTATTGGTATCAATTTATTGATTGGGTATATGGGGGATACCGTCGGGGCTGCTTTTACAACGATCGTTGAGGGATCAGACAGTACATTAAAGTATATTGATATGGGATGGGCACCGGCCCTTGGACTTGCATGGCAATGGCAGTATGCATTCCTTATGTTCCCAATCCAGATTGCAATCAATGTCATCATGCTGCTGTTTGGATGGACGAACTGTCTGAATGTGGATATGTGGAATGTAGGAAATAAGGTGTTTACGGCATTCCTTGTCACAAGTGCATGCAATAACGTGATCGTTGGCTTTATCGTCGCAATCGTTCAGATTATCGCAGAATTAAAGAATGCGGATTATACGAAGTATCAGATTCTGGAGCTTACCGGAGTTCCTTCCGTAGGAATGCCGCACTGTATGTTTTTAAGTAATATCTTCTTTTATCCGATTGCGAATATACTGGATAAGCTTCTGCCGAATACAAAGACATTGAATGCGCAGGAAATCCGTAATAAAATCGGTATCTTCGGTGAAAATCACGTACTTGGCTTCCTGATGGGAACCATTATCGGTCTTGCGGCAGGGCAGGGCTCCGGTGCATTGCTGCTCGGTGTTCAGGCGGGTACTGCATTGACCTTATTCCCGATGGTTTCTAAGCTGTTTATGACAGCACTGACTCCGATTTCCGATGCGGCGAGTGAATGGGTGAAAAAGAAATTCCCTGGACGTGAGTTGATCATCGGGCTTGACTGGCCAATTCTTGCCGGTAATTCCGAAATCTGGGTAGCCATCATTCTTACGATTCCGGTTGCCCTGATCTTCTCACTGATTCTGCCGGGCAATACTGCACTGGTTCTTGGAAATCTGATGAATGTCTGTGTCTGTGTACCATTGTTTTTGGCAATGAAGGGCGATGTGCTGAAAATGTGTATCGTTTCCTGGATCTGGTGTCCGATTTTAAGCTATGCGGCATCTGTTATGGGACCGCTTCTGACAAGTCTTGCAAATACGGCTGGAACCTATAATACCGATATCACATGGTGGGGCTGCGATATTGCGGAGATTCGCTTTGCAATTTATGAAGCAGCAACTGGTAATGTATTCGGTATCGTGGCATGTGTCGCTGTTGTGGGACTTGGAATTCTGTATTTCCTGAAGCTTGCCCCTGCAAGAGAAAAAGCTGCGAAGGAGCGTCTGGAATCCGGACAGTAAAAAGCTTCGTTCCTTCTGTATGCAGGCATACAGTTCAGGAAAACAGCTTATACCGCTGTAAAAAAGACATCGGTATCGTCATGCGGTACTGGTAAGCATAATGAAAAATGAGGTGATCCTATGAGTAGATTTCAACAGTTTTGGTGGTATATCGGCGTCTGTATGACAGCTGCCGCACTCCTTTTATCAGTCGTAACTCGTAACTGGGTGCTGGCTGTACTCTGCGCCATTTCCACTGCAGGGCTGCGAAAACTAAATGATAAGGTTGAATTACCGAAGGTATATACGCAGCGGGGGATAAAGAATGAGTGGTTTACACCAGGGAGACAACAGAAATGAAAAAGATAATAAATGATCCGAATACCGTTGTTGAGGAAATGCTGCAAGGTATTGAAATAGCGAATCCGATGGTTCTATATGACAGAGAGGGGGCTGTCATCGCCCGAAAAGACAAACGTGATAAGGTCGGACTGGTATCCGGAGGAGGCAGCGGACATGAACCGGCGCATGCAGGATATGTCGGCTATGGTATGCTGGATGCCGCAGTGAGCGGTAACGTATTTGCATCGCCATCCCCGGACCGCGTATTGCGTGGTATCCAGCTTGCAGATTCCGGTCATGGTGTCCTGCTGATCATAAAGAATTATGCCGGTGATATTATGAATTTTGAAATTGCAGAGGAGCTTGCCGGTTTTGAAGGAATCGAGGTCGATCATGTCGTTGTGAAGGATGATGTTGCTGTTGCGGAAAGTGATGAATCTACAGGAAGACGTGGTATTGCAGGAACCGTATTTGTGCATAAGCTTGCCGGTGCGAAAGCAGAAACAGGGGCATCTCTGGCAGAGGTTAAGCGTGTTGCGGAAAAAACGATTGAGAACGTAAGAAGCTTTGGAGTATCTTTATCAGCTTGTACGATTCCGGCAGTTGGGGCATGCGGCTTTACAATCGAGGAGGATTGCATGGAGGTCGGCATGGGCATCCACGGGGAAGCAGGAATTGAGAAAACGAAGCTGAAGCCGTCAAAGGAAATTGCGGAGATCATGGTAAACAGGATTCTTGCGGATAAGGATTACGGAAAAAGTGAGGTTGCTGTGATGATCAACGGGTTGGGAGCAACCCCTTTGATGGAATTATATATACTGGCTTCTGATGTGCATGCTCTGCTTTGTGCAAGAGGTCTGAAGCCGGTCAAGTATTATGTGGGAAATTATATGACGGCGATTGAGATGGCAGGTGCATCCTGCAGTATTCTGCAGCTGGATGATGAGCTGAAGCTGCTGCTGGAGCATCCAAGCAATACATTGGCGTTTAAGGAGATCAAATGATGGGATTTCAATTACAAGCAAAGGATTTTGTACAGTATTTTCAGGAAGCCCGTGAGGTGATTGCCGCACAGAGGGACTATATAACAAAGCTGGACTCCACAACAGGGGATGGCGATCACTGGGTGAATGTGAATATGGGGTTTGAGAAAATTACAGCACTATCCAACGAGCTGGAGGAAATGAATCTGGCAGATATGTTCAAAAGGGTTGGCATGACGATGTATTCTGCAGTCGGAGGTTCCTCCGGAGCGCTTTACGGCAGCGGCTACATGGCAGCCAGCAGAGCATGTGCAGGAAAGCGTGCACTGGATCTACACAGTCTGTATGAGGTGTATGATGCCATGCTGCAGGAAATCATGAAGCGCGGGAAAACAGAGCCTGGACAGAAAACGATGATCGATGCACTGTATCCGGCTTTGCGTGCATATAAGGAAGGTATGGACGCAGGAAAGTGTGAAGAGGAGATTATTAAGGCTTTCATGGAAGGTGCCGTAAGCGGTGCTGAGCAAACGAAGTCGATGGAGGCTGTCAAAGGAAGAGCCAGCTATCGCAGCGATAAGGGCGTGGGACATTTGGATCCGGGAGCTGTTACGATGGCAATGCAGCTGGAATGTATAGGAAATACGATTTTAAATAACTTGAAATAAAATACAGGAGGAAATACTTATGATGAAGAAAATACAATTTTATGCACCTGGAGATATCCGTGTGGAGGAGGCAGAGATACCTGTACCGAAAGCAGGAGAAATCGTCATTAAAAATGAAGTTACCTTAACCTGCGGTACAGATGTGAAAACCTATAAGCGCGGATACCGCTATGAGCCGCCATTTGGTATGGGTCATGAAGCAAGCGGTGTCGTATATGCTGTCGGTGACGGTGTTACACGGTTTAAGGTAGGCGATCGTGTGGTAGCACACAACTCTGCATCCTGTGGAACCTGTTACTATTGTAAAAAGGGACAGGAGTCCATGTGTGTGGATTTGATTCAGAATCAGTTTACGAATGGAGCCTATGCGGAGTATCAGCTGATTCCGGAAAGAATCGTCAATCTGAATACCTTCCATATTCCCGAAGGCATGTCCTATAAGCAGGCTGCTTTGCTGGAGCCGCTGGCTTGTGCCTTATATGGAACGGAAATGACAAACTTTGATCTTGGTGATTATGTGTGTGTAAATGGCTGCGGTCCAATCGGTTTGATGTTTGTCCGTATGTGTGTCTTGAGAGGTGCACATGTTATTGCCTGTGATATGACACCGGAAAGACTGGCACTTGCGAAAAAGCTGGGTGCTCAGGAGATTATCAATATAAAGGAACTGAACGGGAAGGATCAGGCCGAGGCGGTAAAGGAGCTGACACCGGATGCACGCGGTGTGGATGCTGCAATCGAAGCTGCCGGATTGCCGGAGGTATGGCAGATTGCCCTGCGTATGGCAAGACCTGGCGGCGAGGTTCTGTTCTTCGGCGGTACAAAGAAAGGGCTGGAGGTACCTGTCGATACTACGCTGGTTCACTATTCCCAGCTGACGTTGAAGGGCGTATTCCATACAACGCCGCAGCATGTAAATGCAGCCTTTGAAATGCTGAAAATGGGAGCGATCAAGGCTGAGGACTTTGTACAGAATGAATACCGTATCGAGGATACCGAAAAGGCTATCGTGGAACACGCAAGCGGTAAGGTTATCAAAAACTGCATTGTATATAAATAAAAACACAGGGAATTGAAAACTGAATTTTATGGATGTATAATTCAACTATGAAACAGTCATTGGAAATTATACAGAATCAGAAACAGAAATTCTCATCGAAGCTCGTACCCTCTATGGAAATCCTGTCACTTTCTCAGCATGAGCTGGAGACTCTGGTCGATGCGAGCCTGATGGATAATCCGTTTTCTGATGTTGATCAGAATATGATATCCCTGAAGGTCAGGGATGTTGATTTGGATTTTAAACACGTCCGTAAAAAGCAGGGGGAGCTTCAGGAAATGGAATATGCGGATGAAGGCCGGAATGATTTGTTTGAGCATGTCATGGGGCAGCTTTCTTCGCATATTCATACAAAAAAGGATGAAGAGATTTTTACCGTATTATTAGAGTCTTTGGATTCCAGAGGATTTCTGGAAGAAACACCGGAGGATTTGTGCAGGTTTCTGAACATAAAGAAAACCAGACTGCTGCGGTACTTGCATATCCTGCAGCATGTGAGTCCAAAGGGGCTGGGCGCAAAGGATATCAAGGAATGCATATGCATTCAGTTATCGGAAATAGAAGGCTCCTCCCTGGCACAGCATATCGTATGTTCACATCTGGAAGCACTCAATACAGGAAATTATCTGAAAATCGCAAAGCTGGAATATACGGATGTGGAGGAGGTCAAGCGGGCGCTGACGCTGATTCGCTCGCTGAATCCGATTCCCGCAAACGGCTTCAGCGTACGGGAGAAGACGGTGTTTATCATTCCCGATGTATATATAAGGAAAGAGGATTCTGCATGTATTCTGGAGATGAATGCCAGATTACAGAATAAGCTGAGTATGAATACAGAAAATTATGAGCTCTATAAATCGGCGGCTTGCAACAAGGAGGCAAAGGCCTTTCTGAAGGAAAAGCTGAATGATTTTAAATGGCTTCAATACAGTATATCCAGAAGGGCAGTGACACTGAAAAAAATCATCACCTTTCTGGTAGAGTATCAGGCAGCCTTTTTTCAAACCGGAGATGAGCGTGCATTGAAGCCGCTGCGCCTTGTGGATATTGCAGAACAGCTGGATATGCATATCTCCACCATCAGCAGAGCGATTTCCAGTAAATTCTTTCAATGTGAATATGGAACCTATTCCTTTCATTTCTTACTGCCAAGATGCTATGAAAAGCAGGGAGAAGTGACGGCCTCCATAGATACCATTCAAAATGAGATTAAGGAAATCATACGCGTTGAGGATAAACAGCATCCTTATTCCGATGAGAAAATACACCAGCTGCTGGAGGAAGACGGATTTGTGGTCTCCAGAAGAAGTGTTACCCTTTATCGTAAGGAATGCGGTATTCCGTCCTCGCGGAATCGAAAGACTATCCATATATAGAAAGGATCGTCATAATGAATATTTTAGACGTAGCATTTGTTGAAGAACTCGTCGATGCCTGCCAGTATTTCTGGGAAGCAGGATGGGGAGAATATCACGCAGGAAACATCAGTTATCTGCTTTCAGATGATGAATTCGATCAGCTGAAGGAATATATGAAGGTGCTGACATCCGTTGATGCCACCTTTGATACAGCTGGCTTAGAAGGAAAGGCATTTATCGTTACAAAATCAGGGGCATGCTTTCGCACAATGAAGAAACGGTATGAACAGGATTTGGGAATCATTCAGTTTAAGAAAAACGGCTATGATATCCTGTGGGGGCTTGATCAGGGAAGAGGAAGACCAACCAGCGAGCTTCCCGCTCATGTGCTGTGCCATCGTGCAAGGCTGGCAGATGATGCAGGCAATAAAATAGTGATGCACTGTCATCCAACCTACCTGAATGCAATGACAATGATTCATGAGCTGGATGAGGAAAGCTTTACACAGACCCTGTGGAGGATGAATTCCGAATGTGCGCTGGTGTTCCCGGAGGGACTGGCAGTATTGCCCTGGATGAAATGCGGCGAAGGTCCGATCGGTCCGGCGACTGCTGAGAAAATGAAGGATAAACGAGTCGTTGTCTGGCCGTTCCATGGTATTTTCTCCAGTGGTAATTCCATTTCGGATGCCATAGGCTTGATCGAGGCGATTGATAAAAATGCGCATGTGTATGTCTTGGTGAAAGCGAATATGATACATGGAATGACCAATGAAAACGTACGGGAATTGAAAGATCATTTCGGATTGCGCTGATTCCCGCAGGCTCTGCTTATGGAAAGGAAAAGGGGTTAGCTGCTTCTTTTCCTTTTGGTATAGAATCATCGACTGAGTCATTGGATCGTGCTTCTATTCAATGTCTTTCGTAATGAAACAAAAGAGCATGCAAGAGAAAGAGAGGACACCCTATGTTAGAGCATTTAAAGAAGGATGTTTGTGAAATTGCAAAACGTGCGCAGAGAGATGGTTTGTGCAAACACAAATCAGGTAATTTTTCTGCCCGTGATTCAGAAAGCGGCTATATCGTTATTACACCAACCAGTGTTGATCGTGAATTACTGACACCGCGTGATATGGTTGTTATGGATTTGGATGCCAATGTACGGGAGCATGCATCCGGATTGAAACCGACCAGTGAAGCGATGATGCATCTTATGATATATAAAACAAGGCCGGACGCGAAGGCAATCGTTCATACGCATTCCATGTATGGCACCACCTTTGCTTTGTTGAATAAACCGATACCGGCGATTGTATATGAGGTCGCAAATTTTGGGCTGACTAAGGCACGCATTCCGGTAGCACCCTATGGACGCCCCGGAACGATGGAGCTGGCTGACTCTGTTGTTGCGGCTTGTAAGGAGGCAGAGTGCTTTTTACTGGAAAAGCATGGTACGGTAGCCTTTGATACAAGAGATATTTATGAAGCGTATTTAAAAGCGAATTACATTGAGGAGCTGGCACAGCTGTATTATAATGCGCTGACGCTATGTCAGGAAAGAGAGCCGGAAGCATTTTCACAGGAGGAGCTGCAGTGCTGGTCTTATCCAAAGGAAATCAGATTTGCTGATAATGAACGCTGATTTGCTTTATCACACAAAGATGATTGTACAGGAGCAAGCATGAATTCCTTGCTTTGCTGTATTATACAGCTCTAGATGAGGAAACAGATTCCTGTTTGTGTCGAGTATGCCATCTGTTATCGCTTTGCTTTTCTACAAAAAATACTGGTATGAATATACGAAAGAGGAAGCCCAATTATTCAGTGGGCTTTTTCTTATGCTCATGATTGTATTTATAAGCATGCATCCTACATTGTCTGCTATACCTGTAAGGATGATGAGAGATAAGCAGAAGACTGCAACTCATAAGCAGATAGGGAGTTTGCAGCTATGGATACGTTTGGATCAGGTTCCTGCCTTTTGGAAACAAGGGATTGTGACGGGAAGTAAAGTATTGCATTTTAATTCTTTTTACGTTCGGAAAAGGGGATGATTAGGTGGTTACGCATTTTCTCAGGAACAATAGAAAAACTAGGAGCAAATAAAAACCAGTAGTCGATTCCTGATTCAACGATGTATATTTTGTGAATCCTCCACTAAAATGAAAAATATTCAGAAAATAGAATTGTGTTTGTTACAAAGTTACGGTATACTAGGAAACAGCGAGGTGGTATCATGAGAGTATTGCTACAGAGGGTACAGCATGCGAGTGTGCGTGTTGATGGAGCTATAACAGGCAGTATCCGGCAGGGATTTTTACTGCTTGTAGGAATTACACCATCAGATACAGAGGAAATCATGAAGAAGATGGCAGGGAAATGTGCGCAGCTTCGTGTATTTGAGGATGAGAATGGAAAAATGAACAGGGGACTTCAGGATATCGGCGGTAGCATTCTTTCGATATCACAGTTTACACTGTATGCGGATTGTAAGCGGGGCAGACGTCCCGGATTTGAAAAAGCGGCACGCGGCGATTTTGCACAGCCGATGTATGAGGCATTTAATGAAGAACTGCGCACCTATGGTACCCATGTGGAAACGGGTATCTTCGGTGCGGATATGAAGGTGGATTTACTGAATGATGGTCCGGTTACTATTTTGCTGGACAGTGACGAATGGTAGGAGGAAGCGATATGGGAAACGTCTTATATGGTAGTGAAATAGCAAAAGAGATACGTGCTTCATTGAAGAAACAGATCGATGAGCTGCGGGAGGAAGGAAAAAGGATTCCAAAGCTTGTTGTGGTTCTTGTTGGGGATAATCCTGCCAGCCTGTCCTATGTCACCGGTAAGGAGAAGGCATGCAGAGAAATCGGAATGGAAAACGTTTTGCTGCGTCTGCAGGAGGATACCACCGAGGAAGAGCTGCTGGCTGAAATTCACAGCTTGAATACGGACGCATCGGTAGATGGTATTCTGGTACAGCTGCCGCTGCCTGCGCACATGGATGAGCATAAAATTCTGTTTGCGATTGATCCGCAAAAGGATGTCGATGGCTTTCATCCATATAATATAGGAAAGCTGATGCTGCAGGAGGATACCTATCTGCCCTGTACACCTAAGGGAATCCTGCGTATGCTGGATACTGCGGGATATTCTGATTTAAGCGGTCTTCGTGCAGTTGTGATCGGCCGCAGTAATATTGTCGGAAAGCCAGTTGCTCAGCTGCTGTTAAACCGCAATGCCACGGTAACCCTATGTCATTCCAAAACAAATAATATCGAAAGCATCTGTGCGGAAGCGGATATTCTGATTGCCTCCGTCGGCTCTCCCCGTCTGGTGACAGCGGATTGGGTCAAAGAGGGAGCGGTTGTCATTGATGTCGGTATCAACCGTGTGGACGGCAAGCTGTGCGGCGATGTGGATTTTGAGAGTGTGAAGGACAAGGCAGCGGTGATTACTCCGGTTCCTAAGGGTGTTGGACCAATGACCATCGCCATGCTTTTGGAAAATACGTTGGAATCCTATCGGGTGCACAGTTGACATGCTTGTAGAAATTTTAGGGGAGATACTGGTTGAGGGTGTGGCATACGGAACCTACGGTCTTATGGAGCTTTTTCTCGATCGCCTGTATAAGGGCTGGAACAAAACGCTGAAGAAGCTGCTTTGTGTGCTGTTGGGAATCGCTCTCTGGATTCTGATAGGATATATCGTCATCAAAATTTTGGAAATCATATTATAACTGTGGAGGTGCTTATGATAGAAAAGGATTATGATCTCAATGATATCGTTGAAATGAAAAAGGAACATCCATGTCATAAATCAAAAAACTGGAGAATCATACGTATGGGAGCGGATATCCGCATCAAGTGTATGGGCTGTGGAACGAGCGTGCTGTTTCCCAGAGTGCAGTTTGAAAAGAAGCTGAAGAAAATCGTGGAAAAGGCTCCAAGGGAATCACAGGATAATTGACATCTCAGGATGTCTTTTTTTTAAGATATTATGTAAGATATAGTTGACATAATGGAAGATAAAGCATATTATATAGCTGTAGAGGAAGTGATGGAATGGCAAAGAACCTGAAGCTGAAGGCAGCCAGAGCAGCTGTGGATCTGACACAGGAGGAGCTGGCAAGAAAAGTGAATGTGACAAGGCAGACCATCAATGCGATAGAAAAGGGTGATTACAACCCGAGTATCAATCTGTGTATCGCGATATGTCGTGTTTTGCAGAAGACATTGAATGATTTATTTTGGGAGGAGTGAGCGTATGGATAAATATGATGAGAGACAGGAACAGGTACGGGGAAGAATTATGACCAGAGCATTTATTCTGACCATTCTCCTGTTGATGGGGATCGCGTTTG
Organism: Clostridium sp. DFI.1.208; assembly: GCF_024463855.1. NCBI lineage: Bacteria > Bacillati > Bacillota > Clostridia > Eubacteriales > Clostridiaceae > Clostridium > Clostridium sp. DFI.1.208. The sequence continues at coordinate 23,034 of NZ_JANGCA010000024.1, forward strand.
TGAATGATATGCATGTGTTTGATATACAAAAAAACATCGGGTTTGGTGAAACATTGCTATGCATCGTCTGTATTGACATCACATATGTATCCGTTGCATCCATTTGGAATGGTTCCTATTTTGCGCCGATGATGGATGGCAGAATGCGCCTGCTCGCCTACCTGTTTACAGGTCTGGCTGTCATTCTAACTGTTTTGAGTATATACGATGCTATATGCGGGGAACCATTGCAGCTGCTGAATATCATCAGTTTGGTTATGATTCTCAGTATCACCATATGTCTGTGGATTCGCAGAGCTGACTGGAAGAAATAGTGCATTCCGCTTGTATTTACTTGCATATGTGTGAAAAAAACGATAAAATGGTAAAGCGAGAGGAAGGATAGTATATGCCATTAACTGCAGGAATCGTCGGATTGCCCAATGTAGGGAAATCCACATTATTCAACGCCATTACAAAAAGCCAGGTAGAAGCTGCGAATTATCCGTTTGCGACCATACAGCCGAACGTGGGAGTCGTGGAAGTGCCTGATTATAGAATCGACCGTCTGGTGGAGCTGTTTCACCCGAAAAAAACCATTTATACAACCTTTGAATTTACGGATATTGCCGGTCTGGTAAAGGGAGCCAGCAAGGGAGAAGGACTTGGAAATCAGTTTTTGAGCAACATTCGACTGACGGATGCCATCTGCCATGTCGTACGCTGCTTTGATGATGCGGATATCACACATGTCGAAGGAAGTGTTGATCCGATTCGTGATATTGAAATCATCAATCTGGAGCTGATTATGGCAGATTTACAAACGATTGAAAACCGACTGAGCAAGGTGGAGCGCAAGGCTGTCACGAATAAGGACAAGGATGCGCTGGCAGAGGTTGTTGTTCTGAAGAAGCTGAAGGAAGCGCTGGAGGCCGGAAAACCGGCAAGAAGTGTAGAGCTTGATAAGGATGAGCTGCTGCTGATCAAGGCATTCAGTCTGTTGACAATCAAGCCAATGATTTACATAGCAAACATGTCGGATGAGGAGATCGTAGATCCGGATGCCAATCCCTATTTTCAGAAGGTGAAGGAGCTGGCTGAGCTGGAGCACAATGAAGTTGTTCCTGTCTGTGCGAAAATCGAGGAGGAGCTATCCGAGCTGGATAAAGAGGAGAAAACGGAGTTTCTGAATGAGCTTGGCATTCAGGAAAGCGGTCTTGATAAGGTGATAAAGACAGCATACCATATTCTGGATTTGTGTACCTTCCTGACAGCCGGAGAGGATGAATGCCGGGCATGGACATTTCATCGCGGCATGCTGGCACCGCAGTGTGCCGGTGTGATTCACACGGATTTTGAAAAGGGCTTTATCCGTGCAGAATGCTATAAGTTTGATGATATTGATAAGCTGGAAACTGAACAGGCTATAAAGGAGGCAGGAAAGCTGCGTCTGGAGGGCAAGGAATATGTTGTTCAGGATGGGGATGTTTTGCATTTCCGTTTTAATGTATAAGAAGCAGAGCTGCCATTGATAAGGCTCTTATACTCATGTTATATATCTGAAAAGAATACATATGAAAAAAAGAGGCTTCTCACCCGTTGTACGATCATAGGGAGAAGCCTTTTTATAATGGACTCGGTTATTTTATTGAATATTTATATGATAGTAATGATATATTCAACTTATAGAATATATTTATTTTCTAATAAATTTGACGATATCATCAATGAATCTCTGATTAACATGCCCCTTTGTTTTATACTCTTCGTTTGACGGTGTTCCTTCCCCGTCTATCATAAGGTGGGTCGCTTTCGGATAGCTTGTGAAGGTCCAGTTTTTCTGCTTCTCAAAATGCTTTCTCCATATGGCCTGATCCTTGTCTGTGACCTGATAATCGCGCAATCCCTGTGCACATAATACAGGAGCCTTGATATCTGCGGCCTGTTGAATGGCATCATAGCGCAGCAGGTCTTTCATATACGCTTTTGACATACCGCCGAAAAACATCTTGGCATCACTCAGCTCGTCAATCCTTCGCAGATCCTGCTGGTCCTGCTTATACTGTTCGATAGCGGCCTGTTCCTCCTTCGTGACGTTACCATCCAGCTTTGCCAGATAGGTAACCTGTTCGATCAGCAGCTCATCCAAAGCTCTTGCAGGTGCAGCCATCATAATATAGCCTGCACAGCTGTCCGTTTTTGCGGCGATGCGTGGTATCAGATAACCGGATAGGCTGTGTCCCAGAATATAGATTTTCTTTCCATCGATCTGCGTTTGCTGCTTCATCTGGTTACATGCTGCGACAGCATCGGCAATGACCTCCTGTTCAACCGTATCCTTCAGCGTAAAGGATTCGGGATACGTGTAGGTTCGCTTATCATAACGATAGCTCGCAATGCCTTGTTTCGCAAGCCCCCAAGCGATATCCTGAAGCGGCTTGTTGTCGTAAATAGTTTCATCCATATCATTCGCTCCGCTGCCAGCCAGAAGAATAACAAGTGGAAAGCTATCTCCCTTAACCGGTGTTGTCAGCCTTCCATTCAGCTTCTTACCATCCGCGATCTGTAAATCCACTTCGCTCTCACGCACACCCTCAGGCGCCTTGGCAGCTTTCTTCTGTGATTTGTAAGGCTTAAAGAACAGTCCCTGAATTTGTCCCTGATCATTCAGACTCAGTTGGATATTGGTGTTCTGTTCTTCCATACGGCATGGAATCATAATGATCGTCGATCCCTGATAGCTCTGTCCGTAAGGCTGCTCTGCCTCAAGCAATGCTCCCAGGCTGTCATTATAGCCATCCAGCTGCTTCTGAAAGGATTTCTCCTGTACAGCCTGACTCATCTGCTCATCATAGGAATACTCCTTTTGCAGCTTATCATATCTGCGCTGTGTCAAATCCTTTACAAACTGCATCGCCATGCTGCTTTGTTTATCATCCAGCACCAGCTCTGTAACCTCATTGGACTGTTCCTTCTTATCTTCCTCTTTACCATTGCAGGCTGTCATAACAAAGCACAGCAGAAAACATACGATTATCTTTATATTTTTCTTCATGCAGTACCATCCCTTTTTATTTATTGTATCACAACGATGCAGAAAAAAAAGACCGAAAGGGTCTAATTTTCATTTGCGATAAAGGTCTTCAATTCCTCGAAGCAGGCTTTGGCGTCCGCATAGCCCTGCTCATACAGCTCACGCAATCTTGCTTCGTTTTTCTCCAGACGCGAGATTTCCACCGGAGAGCTGGGACGTATGATGAAGACGCTTCCTTCCTTCTCCATTAAGGCAAGCTCATCCAGCGTGCGGTTATATGCTATATGGCGCGTCTCCAGTGCCTTGATGAAGTTTGGATATTTCTTATAGCTGCGGCGAATCATCGGCAGCAGATTATTTTTTCCTTTGCGGTATTCTTTACACTGCGTGAGTACAACGATATTTTTCGTATACCCCATTTCCTGAAATTTATGGATGGGAATGCTGTCAGTTGCGCCACCATCCAGCAGCTTTTTTCCATCTACCTCGACGATTTTAGAAAGCAGGGGCAGTGATGCAGAGGCACGTACATAGATGACATCACGCTTCATGTTGATACATTGCAGGTATTCCGCTTTGCCGGTTTCCAGATTGCTTGCGACAGCATACAGCTTTGTATGCGATGTATTAAAGGCATCAAAATCATAGGGATCCAATGTATTCGGAATGTCCTCATACACAAATTTCGCACCGAAGAAATCTCCGGTTTTCAATAGAGAGGATACGCTCATATAGCGCTTATCCTTTAAATAGGCGGTATTGGTACGGTATGCTCTGCCGATCTGTTTGGATACATAGCTGCATGCATGACAGGCTCCGGCACTGACACCAATGACACCGTCGGTATATAAATTCTGTTCCATAAAGAAGTCCAGCACACCGGCAGTATAGATTCCGCGCATGCCGCCTCCCTCCAGAACGAGTCCAAGCTTGCTCATTCTCTTCACTTCCTTTGCGACCTGTATATTATAGCACAGTTTTTGCGTACTTTCACAGGAAGGTAAGAATCAAAAAGGTGATATCATTGGAAATCATGGTGTGATAGAAATTTTACAGCTAATATCCATATTTAGTTCATTTAGTGTTTGTAAATACGTTCCATAAGTGATAAAATTAGCATATAACAAGACGAGAGGAGAGCGTGTTTATGAAACTAATTTTAGCGATTATGTCCAATGACGACAGTCCTGCAGTTTCCAGTGCATTGACAAAAGAAAATTATCAGGTTACCAGACTGGCAACGACTGGAGGGTTCCTGCGTGCAGGAAATACTACCCTGATCGTAGGTACCGATGATGATAAGATTGAACGTGCGATTGAAGTGATTGGAGAATACAGCAGACGTCGTACAGAAGTGGTACCGAGTACAGCATCCTACGATATCGGAAGATATGCATCTTTTCCAGTTGAAGTACAGGTAGGTGGAGCAACGATCTTCGTTATCGATGTTGAGAAATTTATTAAATTATAATTAGAAAAGGAAGCCTGCGGGTTTCTTTTTATTTTGGTGAAAAAAAGTCCGGCTCAGGGTTCTATACGGATGCAGGAAGGATTATCCATCATCGTGACAAAAAGAAGCAGGGGTATTGCCTATATCTTCTCCCGTTTTGAAAGCGAGCAGGACTCTTATTATAAGCCTTTTGATCCTTTCGCTGAATACAAAAAAAGGAGCTCTCTTTTTTACGGTTGTAATGAGAAAGCTCCCTGCTTTGTATATGTTATTTCGTATGCTTTTGTGTTCTGTCGCTGTCTTATCTTTCGACAGCTATTCTGCATGCTTGATTCCATATGCAGTTTTACATAGAATACAGCAACTGTTAGCTTCATATCAAAGCATCCGGTGACACTTCCTTTTGGAAGGTAAGCTCCACCTTAAACAAATCAGCGTCAAAGCTAATCTGTATATGCCCGTTTTGCAGCTCGGTAAAGCTTTTGGCTATCGCAAGGCCCAGACCGCTGCCCTCCGTATTTCTTGCCTTGTCACCGCGTTGAAAGCGTTCCATGATGTCAGCGGGAGCAAAGTCAAGCTCTGTAGCGGAGATGTTCTTGACAGAGATGTACACCTCTTGCTCGCGCTCCTCTACATAGACGTAAACACGGGTATGCTCCAATGCATATTTACCGGCATTCACCAGTAGATTTTCCAATATGCGAAAGGTTTTCTGCGGATCAAGAGAGAGGATGATTTTCTCCTTACTGAAGGTGTTGCGAATCGTCAGATCATGCTCCGTAAACAGTGTCTCACATTCCATTTCCACCTGCTTAATCAAAGAAATCAAATCAACATCCATGCGATCCAGCTGTATATTGCCGGTACTGGCCTTACTGACCTCGAACAAATCCTCAATCAAATGCTTGAGGCGGTTGCTGCCGGATTCCAGTATCGCAATGTAGCGCAGCCGCTCCTCTTCCGGTAGGTCCTTGTTTTTTAAAAGGTCGATGTAGCTGATCATGGAGGTGAGCGGCGTTTTCAAATCGTGCGAAACATTGGTAATCAGCTCCGTACGCATATTCTGGGAGCGTACCTCCTGTGCGACTGCCTCCTGAAAGGATGTCTCAATATTTTGAAGATTGTCCTTCAGCGGTTCATAGATACCCAGACCTTCCTCCATAGTGGCTTGAAAATCGCCATTTGCCACCCGCTGTATGATGGCTTCAAGCGACTGAAAGTCCTTTTTCATTCTGCTATATTGCCGATGGCGGATATAATACAGGATTAGACAATAGCATGTAAGCAGAAGATAGAAAAATAGTCCGCTGTCCCAGTAGATACATAAGACGAGGATACATGCGATATGCAGTAGCAAGGCGGCAAGCAGACGTAGCTCTCCCTTATCATGAAAATCAAAGCCGACGATGTAACGATAGAATTGCTTTGCCTGCCTGCCAAGCAATACGGAATTCTGTGCCAGCCAGGAGTGCTTTTGCAGGGATTCCCGGACACCGTTGTGCTGCATGGAGCGAATTGCATACCCGCATCCGGAAACCATGGCAAATATTCCGCCAAGAAATGCGATTTGCAAGAGATAATAGCTGGAAATCTGCCATGTATCAGCTGAGAGGATATCCAGTGAAAAGTTCTCAGGCAGACGAAACATCTGATACACAAGCTCACTGCCCTTGCTTTTATAGACATATAACCCAAGCAATGCAGCTCCCATGGTGATTTCATAAGGCAGCTTTTGTGTGAAAAAACGATAGTAGCCGCTTTTGGCCGCCCATGTATACGGAAGCAGTAAGGACCAGGCGAAAAGCAGTGTACTGACCAGCAAGGTGATGCGCATCAGGGCAGGCTCCATATATGCTTCAATTCGGGAATATTCCATAGGGATGGAATCATCAGCCGGCTCCTTGATATATGTGTTGCCATAAACATCTCTTTCTTCTTCACTGTTCACGTATTTGTAATGCGTTTTATACTCTGTGATGGCTTTTTGATCAAGGGATGGAAATACCAGAAACATAGAAATGATCGCCAGCAAAATACCCGATAGAAGAAGTAGGGTGGTCCAATGTACTTTTTTCATAATTCACCTCTTTTACTGTTTTTCAATCTTATAGCCGACACCCCAAACGACCTTGATATAGCGGGGAGCACGGGGATTGATTTCAATTTTCTCTCTCAGATTTCGGATATGAACCATGACGGTTTCCGTGTTGACGGCTGTTTCTTTCCACACATGCTCATAGATGTCGTCGCTGGAAAATACCTGTCCCGGATGCTCCATAAACAGCTGCAGTATCCGAAATTCAATCGGTGTCAGCCGACGGGGCTCTCCATCCACAAAGACCTCCTTGCTCTTGCGGTGCAGCTCGATTCCTCCCAGAAGCAGGCTGTCCTCCACCTCCTGCTTTTGCTCGAGCAGCTGCTGATAGCGCATATGCCGGCGCAGCTGAGCGTGCACACGGGCAAGCAGCTCCATCGGAACAAACGGCTTTGTCACATAGTCATCTGCCCCGATATTCAAACCGGTTATTTTATCGATATCTTCTGATTTGGCAGATAGGATAATAATAGGAAATTCATACAGCTCTCTGATTTTCATCGTCAGGGCAATCCCATCCATTACCGGCATCATGACATCGACAATCGCCAGATCCACCGGATTGCTTTGTACAAGCTCCCATGCAATGGCTCCATTCGCTGCTTTCAGGGTCGCATATCCCTGACTTTTTAAATAAATTTCAATAGCATCCGCAATCGATGCTTCATCTTCGGCAATCAGTATGACAGAACTCATGACGACACTCCTTTTCTATAATTATACAACAGATATGTTTTATTTGTCTGTTTTTTCAGTAAATGCAGATATAGCAAAGGTATGCAGACAGAGTAATCCGGCAAGGCTGAATCCGGTAAACAGTATTACGATATCCAGTATGTTCATCATCCGTCCTCCTGCATGTAGTATATAAAAAAAGTATTAAGGAACGACGGTATCAAATCAAAAGATTTTCTAAAGAAGTCCGGGTATTTGCTTGTAAAAGGCATTCCAATGAAATACAATTAAGGAAGAAAGGGTGTTTGTATGAAACGAATCATTGAAAATATAAAATTTATGCAGGATGGCACGATGGTATTCGGTGATCTGCATCTGGAAGACGGCTTTGTGGAACGGATAGACTACAAAACACCGCATATGGTGAGTGATATTGCAATACCGGGGCTGGTGGATATTCATACGCATGGATTTCACGGCTATTCCTGCGAGAATACAGAAATTGAGAATCTGCACGCATTGGCACTGGAATACCCGAAGCGTGGAATCACCTCATTTTGTCCGACGGTATCGGCAAGATCACTGGATGAATTTCGTACGATTATAAATGCATATCGCAAGGCCTTTCAGGGAGATTATCGGGGAGCGCGCTATGAGGGGGTGCATCTGGAAGGTCCATATCTGAACCCTGAGCGCCGTGGTTCCATGAAAACTGAAAATCTTATGGAGATTCATCTGGGAGAGCTGGAGGATTTTCTGTCAGAGTATCATGATGATATAAAAATAATGACGATTGCTCCGGATGTGAAAAATGCCATGGAGGCAATTTCGTTATTGCATCTGTATGGTGTTGAAATCTCGCTTGGACATACGAATGCAGATTTTGCGCAGACCAACGAAGCGTTTGCATGCGGGGCAACACAGATTACACATCTGGGGAATACCATGCCGGAAATCACACATCGCAAGCCTGGTATGATGGATGCCGTATTCTTATCCGACTGTCTGTGTGAAATCATCATGGACGGTGTGCATATGCAGCGGGAAATGCTGAAATGGGTAATTCGTCTGCTGGGCTGTAATCGCGTGGTTGCGGTAAGTGACGGGACGCCATACTCTGGCTTTAATTATCCAAACGGCTATGAGCTGGAGGATGGAAGCGTCATACGGAACGGAGCTGTTTATAAAGGGAATGTTTTGCTTGGAAGCAGCTGCGATCTGCTGGATATCTTCCAGTATCTTTACAAACAGGAGGGGTATGATCTGTCCGACTGTATCCGGATGTGCTCCACCAATGCTGCCAGGATGATGAAGACCTATGCCCATGAGATCGGGCTGGGAAAAAATATCAATCTTGTGATACTGAGCCATGATATGAGTGTAAAGGAAGTCATCATCAACGGACGAAGTGCTTTATAACTGGTACAGGAATGCTTCCATGAATGCATTGCTTCTGGAGAGTTTTATAAAAGGTAGAAAAGGGCGCATGAGTCTTCCGTGCATGGGAGCTGTCATGCGCCTTTCGTATTTTTTAAAGTGCCTTGTCATGGAGCATCTGCTGTGATGGAGCAGTACATACGAATGCTTTATCAAGCGTAAACTGTAGATGAAGGGGTTCTACGAATTGCAGAGTGAAGGATCGCTGATTCATCGACGCCCATAAACGCGTTTTAAGAGGAGTTTCTCATGATAGGAATACAGGAATCAGTGAAGTTGATTAAAACGTCTTAAAACGAATAAAAATAAGGATTTAAGAAAAATTAAGAATTAGCGAGGAATGGGAAATACAAAAAAGAAGGCTTTGCCTTCTTTTTTTACACAAATTATTTGTTTACGCGGATAAATACAGGACCACTTCCGATATAAGCAGATGCTTCTACGGTCGTTCCGCCCTTCCATCCACCATGAACAGCCTGTCCGTTACCTACATATACAGCGATATGAGGAACACCGGCACCGGCATCATCATAGTAAATTAAATCTCCTGGCTGTGGATTGCTTGTTACGCTACCCAAAGACATATACTCTGCTGGCCAACCATGGAAATAAATTCCCTGTGCTGCCAGTGCATTGGAAGCCAATGCTGTACAGTCCTGACCAACACCAAGCTGTGCTAATGCTGCAGAAGCGATTCCACCATCAGCAGTTCCTAAGTTCTGAGAAGAACCTGCAGCTCTGCTGCTGGAACCATTACTTGCAGTACCCTCGCTGTCAGCTACATCTTCACTTTCGTTCTCTGTTGCTTCAGCCTTTTCTTTTTTCTTGATTTTCTTTGCTACACCGTTTTTGTCAAACTTGTAACCAGCATATTCTGTCTTGGTTGCAGCCTGACCCTTTTTGTTGAAATAATACTTCTTACCGTCAATCGTCTTCCAACCCTTGGTCATGAAGCCGTAATCTGTGTAATAGTATTTTTCTCCATCCTTCTTCACCCATCCGGTCGTAATTGTACCGTCATCGTTGAAGTTGTACTTTTTACCATCAATGGTTACAACGCCGGAAGCCAGAGAACCGTCCTTTGTAAAGTAAACCTTCTTTCCGTTTACCTTGGTCCATCCGGTAACCAGTTTACCATCTTCGCCGAAGTTGTAAGTTTTGTTATCGATCTTCTGTACACCAGTAACAGCAACTCCAAATTCATTGTAGTATGTATCCTTTACTTCGTTCCATCCTGTCAGCAATACTCCAGATTTCTGGAATGTGTATTCATGACCATCGATGACCTGTTTTCCATTCACACGGTGACCTTCTGCATCAAAGTAGTAGGTAGAACCGTTGATTTCTTTCCAGGAGCTTGTAATCGGATGACCCTCATTGTTCAGGTAGTAGCTGCCAGCCTCATCAAATACCCATGAGCTTGTTTTTACCTGGCCTTCCATTTTGTAGACTCTGTCCGTGCCACTTCCGTGCCATCCGTCAGAATTTTGTGCCGCATATACCGTAGTTACTGCTGTTCCAGCTGTAGCCAGACACAGGACTAAAGCAACTTTCTTTGTGTTTTTTTCGATAAAATTCATGTTATCACCTCGACATCAACGCCCTCATTGTAACAAAGCGTTTTTTTATTTGCAACCCCTATTTTTTGAAAACTTACGATTTTGTCACTTTTCCATCCCATTACGATTCCCTTTAAAAGCTTTGTTTATAGGCTGAAACCCGATTTTAGAAAATTTTAAAAATGTTATGAAATTTTTTTGTATTTCTTCCGTTTTTCATCCGAAATGCGTCAGAAACACAAAAAGGAGCCGTAGCCCCTTTTTTATCGTTTTTTGCTTTTTACGGTCTGCGGATTGCCGTGATACTCTGCCCGCTGTTATTGCTCCAGAAGCTTACAGAGGAGGTAATTACTCCGGTAGATGGATTTGTCGCATGAACCATCTGGCCGCCACCTACGTAAATGGATACATGTGCACCACCGCTCCATACGATCAGATCGCCTGGCTGCATATTACCGTAGGATACCGCTGATCCAACACTTGCCTGTCCGCCTGCTGTTCTCGGAATGCTAATACCTGCCTGTGCATAGGCATAGGAGGTCAGACCGGAGCAGTCAAAGCCTGCAGGGGAAGAGCCGCCCCATACGTAAGGGGAGCCTACCATGGAAGCTGCAACGCCTGCCGCGCTGGAATTGCTTCCGGAACCTGCCGGATTCAGATTGGCTGATGAGGAGGAAGCGCTGCTGGAAGCCGGTGCAGAGCTGTTGCCTGCTGCACGTGTGCTCTGTACATTCTCATTGCTTTCTGCTGTTTCTGCTTTTTTCTTCTCTTTGATTTTCTTTGCCACACCGTTTTTGTCAAACTTGTAGCCTGCATACTTCGTGCTGGTTGCTGCCTGTCCCTTGCGGTTGAAATAATATTTCTTTCCGTCAATGGTCTTCCAGCCCTTTGTCATAAAGCCGTATTTGTCGTAATAGTATTTTTCTCCGTCTTTTTTCACCCAGCCGCTCTGTAAAGAACCGTCACTGGAGAAGTTATAGGATTTTCCGTCAATCTCTGTTTTTGCAGTTGCCAAAGATCCGTCTTCCTTGAAGTACAGCTTCTTTCCGTCTACTGTCTGCCATCCGCTGACGATGTTTCCGTCCTTGTCGAACAGATACTGTTTTTCATCAATCGTCTGCAGGCCGTTCAGTTTTTCTCCGAATTCACTATAGTAGGATGTTTTTGTCTGATTCCAGCCAGTCAGCAGTACGCCGGATTTCTGGAACTGATATTCATGACCGTCAATGATCTGTTTCCCGTTTACACGGTGTCCTTCAGAATCGAAGTAATAAACAGAGCCGTTGATAGTCTTCCATTCGCTTATAATCGGATGCCCGTCTGCATCCAGGTAGAAGCTTCCGCTTTCGTCGAACAGCCATGAGCTGGTCTTGACAGCACCTTCCTCTTTGTAAATGCGGTCCGCTCCGGTTCCATGCCATCCGTCCGCATTAGTGGCAGCATATACAGTTGTGACTGCAGTTCCAGCTGTTGCCAGGCACAGAATCAGCGCCACTTTTTTGGTATGTTTTTCAATAAAATTCATGTTGTCACCTCACAGTTTTGCATTCTAACAGAGAAAATTCCTTTTTGCAAACCCATTTTCTGTAAAAGCTGCGAAATGAATGCGTCCAAAGATAGGACGCAGCACGGAATGGCCGCCTATTCATCGGCTTTTTTTACTGCTTAGCAGATTTTATAAAATTTTTTGAATTTTTTTTGCAGCTACTCCTTTTTAAACCAGTAGAGGGAACCGCTGGAGTCTTCGGCACCGCTGATCGGGTTTACCCGTTTTTCCTGTATGGCATCGCTTGGCTGATACCAGACACCCTTGCGCTTTTTGTACAGGCCGTTGAAGGTATCCTTGAAGATATCCTTGCTGATGGTGTAATACTGCTTTTCCAGCTCGCGGTTGTCATCGAAGCCGCTCCAGATGCCTACGGTGTATTCCGGATTGAAGCCCATAACCAGAGAATCCCAGTCACTGGTTCCCGATTTCGCCGCTACGGTTATATCGGGCTCATGTCCGTACATGCTTGGAAAGGTATAGGACTTGTTACGGATATCAAAGGTGGAGGTCATCATCTGATTCAAAATCAGTGTTTCATCCCGCTGCAGCAGCCGCTTCGGCTGAACCTCGCGCTTGTAGACAACATCATCACCGCTTGTGATATGGGAAATGAGGGCAGGCTTAACATACAGACCCTCGGAGGCGAAGGTATTGTAAATGCGGCTAAGCTCCAGAAGTGACATATTCACGGTTCCAAGTGCTTCACTTGGATTCGGAGAGGACTGGCGGATGTTGAAATCAAGGAGAGCGTTATGCAGCGTATCTACACCGAGAAAGAGCTGCGTTTTGACCGCATAGATATTGTCACTCAGGGAAATGGCATTGATCATGGAAATTTTTCCGTTCGCATATACATTGCCGTAATTGGTCGGTGCATACTCCTCATCATCGGAAATGCGGAAGGTTGTCTTCTGCGAGGTGAACTGCGTGGAGGGGGTGAAGCCCTGCTGCAGGGCGCAGTAATACAGCAGCGGCTTTATGGTGCTGGCTACCTGCCGGGAGGAGTAGATGGCGCGATTGTATTGTGAAATCGTATAATCCTTACCTCCGACCATGGCCATCACATTTCCGGTAAAGGGCTGTGTGATAATACCGGCAACCTCCAGCTCACTGCCCAGATCCACGTGCTTTGTGACCGCATTGCTCAGCTGCATCTGTACCTTTGGATCATAATAGGTGTGAACATGGATTTCCCGGTTTAAATCGATATTGAGCTTGCTAAGCTCCTGAATGACCGCATCGATGTAGTATTCATCAATGCCGTAGGTACTGATGTTTACATTGGTGGACAGCTTCAGCTTCTCCTTCATGGCCTGCTCGTACTGTGATGATGTGATGACGCCGTTATTTTTCAAAACCTCAAGAATGAGATGCTCTCGCTTGATCGCATTGTCTTTGTGCAGAAATGGGGAGTAGATACTGGGGCCGTTTGGGATACCGATCAGCATCGCTGTCTCCGCTATGCTGAGCTGACTTAGCTTCTTGTCGAAGAAATACTCCGCCGCAGCATTAACGCCGTAAACTCCATGACCGAAATAGACAGTGTTCAGATATCCCTCCAGGATATCCTTTTTGCTGTACTGCATTTCCAGACGGGCGGCATAAAAAAATTCCTGCACCTTTCTCGATAAGGTCTGTTCATTTGTCAGAAACAGATTCTTTGCATATTGCTGCGTAATGGTGGATCCGCCCTGACGGATATCCCGATGAATGAGATTGGTACCCAGCGCCTTTGTGATACGCACAGGATCAAAGCCTGCATGGTAATAGAACCGTTTATCTTCTACACTCACAAAAGCATCCTGAACAAATTCGGGAATGTCGTCAATGGATGTCCATTGCATATTTTTTTTGAAATTGGATTCGTATATGATATCACCATTCACATCATAGATCGTTATGTTCTTTCGCTGTTCATCCAGCGGGAGCCGATTAAACAGAGCATAGGCATAGACGCATACTATCAGTGTGAGCAGTACAAAAATCATTCCAAACACCAGCTTGCGGATTTTTTTCATAGCAACACCTCGTATGCTATTAGTGTGAGCGTTTGTGCGTGCTTTAAACACAAAATATGAAAGTGGTATACACCATCCTCTAATATTCTACAAGTATAATATAATACTATTGATATAATAATAGGGTAAGCAGTCACTTGTTATGAGGAAGGATAAAAAAATGGGATTGCAAGATATTTACAGAAATCTGTAGCGTACAGAAACTATTATTTGATGTGGTCTAATTTATATTCTATAAAAGGAATATGATAATATTCATATATGGATTGTGATTTTATATAAGAGAGTATCTTTTGTATTCAGGTGGATAGATTCTATGATTTTACACCCTATATATTATAAGGAAGAGTTTTATATCTGTCCTATATAATATAAGGAAGAGTTTTTCAAAAATTGATTGCCTGTGATTCAGCTCCTATATAATATAAGGAAGAGTTTTTATACCGGAATCCGATTAGAGAGCGGAGAAAGAAAGGAAAATCCTAGAAGAGGTATATCCCTTTTTAAGATAGATCACCTTTTGCAGGATATCTCATTCTCAAAGTAGAATATGCTTCTATATTCTACTAATTGAATATGAAATGCGAACCGTTTTTGTTATTCTACTTTTATAATAAGCTAAGCGCTTTGTGAAAAAAGACTCGTAAGCTGATTTTAAGCGGAAAGTGCCAGTTAAAAATTTAGAGAGAAAAAGTGAAAAAAAGGTTGCACGATATTCAATTTCTGCTATAATGCTCATGATAAGTGGTGACAGCATGAAAAAGCATATCGTAGTAAAACAGAAACATCTTTACACAGAAGAGCGAAACCTTATGTTTGAAGGACAGGCTTTTTTTTCTAATTCGGACGGCTGTCTTCGACTTTCCTACACGGAGCGCGGCAGCAATACGATGGTCAGCGTAGAGGCCGAGGAAGAGGAGCTTCGCATCAAACGGGATGGAGAACTCATGACAAGGCTGACGTTTCAGCATAAAAAGCAGACGACAGGATCTGTTCTGTCAGAATTTGGAACGATTGATATCGGAGTTTTTACGCATAAATATATAAAAAGAGAAAATATTATAGCCATTGAATATGATATTCTAAGCGGTGATGAAGTCACGGACGGGTATCGTATCCTTTGGATCTTAAAGGAGGATAAGGCGTGAATCAGATAGAAAACAACTTGAAACAGGCATTGAGGAATGCCGTGCAGAAAGCATTTGATACAGAACTGGATACGGCGTCCATCGTGATTGAAATACCAAAGGACAAAAGCCATGGTGATTATTCTACCAATGTGGCAATGCAGCTGACCAGAATTTTAAAAAACAACCCGCGTAAAATAGCAGAGGCTATCGTAGAGGCGCTGGATAAAGCAGCGGCAGATATTGAAGGCTGTGAAATCGCAGGGCCCGGCTTTATCAACTTTACGATTAAGAACACATCCCTTGCGCAAATCATAACGAAGGTTTTGCAGGAGCAGGACAGCTACGGAAACAGCAAGGATGGAAACGGTCTGAAGGTAAATGTGGAATACGTTTCCGCCAATCCAACAGGCGATCTGCATCTGGGGCATGCACGAGGTGCAGCCTGGGGTGATAGCATCACCCGCC
The DNA here is from genome assembly GCF_024463855.1 of Clostridium sp. DFI.1.208. NCBI lineage: Bacteria > Bacillati > Bacillota > Clostridia > Eubacteriales > Clostridiaceae > Clostridium > Clostridium sp. DFI.1.208. Next base: position 38,425 of record NZ_JANGCA010000024.1, read on the forward strand.
TGATGAAAGCAAGCGGCTATGATGTATGTCGGGAATATTATGTAAATGATGCCGGAAATCAGATTGTGAATCTAGGCAAGAGTCTGCAGGCGAGATACCGAGAGCATCTGGGGCTGGATTTTGATCTGCCCGAGGATGGCTATCATGGCGAGGATGTTAAAAAGATTGCGATCGCGATCGCGGATGAATATAAGGATGTTTATGTGGAATACAGCGATGCCAATCTGAAATTCTTCAAGGAAAAGGGAATTGCATTCGAGCTTGATAAAATCCGTCGTGACCTGGATAATTTCCGTGTACACTTCGATGTATGGAGCAGTGAACAGAGTATTCGCGATGAAGGAAAGGTCGAAAAGGCGCTGGAGGTTCTGCATGAAAAGGGGCTTACGTATGAAGAAGACGGTGCCCTCTGGTTTGCGACAACACGCTTCGGGGATGATAAGGACCGTGTTCTTAGAAAAAAGGATGGCTCCTACACATATCTGGTACCGGATATAGCATATCATAAGGATAAGCTGGATCGTGGCTATGATCTGCTCGTGGATCTGCTTGGTGCGGATCATCATGGATATATTCCCCGTCTGAAGGCAAGTATTGAAGCTCTGGGAAATAATCCGGACAAGCTGCAGGTCGATATCATCCAGATGGTACGTCTTGTTGAAAACGGTGAAGAGGTCAAGATGAGCAAGCGTCTTGGCAATGCGGTAACCATCCGTGAACTCTGTGAAGAGGTTGGTGTGGATGCCGTGCGCTATTTCTTTGTACAGCGCGCCGTGGATACACACCTGGATTTTGATCTGGGCCTTGCCAGAAAACAGAGCAATGACAACCCTGTATACTATGCACAGTATGCACATGCCCGTATCTGTTCGATTCTGCGTCAGGCTTCCGAAATTGCGGAGGCACAGTCTTTTGAACTGCTGACGCATGAAAAGGAAATCGCACTGATGAAGTATATCAATGAATTTACGAACGTAGTGAGCGATGCTGCACGTTCCCGTGCACCGCATAAGGTATGCAACTATATTCAGAAGCTGGCACAGCATTTCCACAGCTTCTATAATGTATGCAAGGTAATAGATCCTCAGCAGCCGGAACTTTCTTCCCAGCGACTGGCTCTGCTGAAGGCCACAAAGATCACATTGAAAAATGCCTTATATCTGATCGGCGTTGACGCCATTGAAAAAATGTAGGAGGAACGTGAAGTTATTATGAAAAAGTCTATGATCGATGTAGCATATGATTTGATGTCTACGAAGAAGAAAGCAATTGTATTCCTGAAGCTGTGGGAAGAGGTCTGCCAGGTAATGGCATTTACGAAGCAGCAGGAGGAAGATAATATTGCCCAGTTTTACAGTGACCTGTCACTGGATGACCGGTTTGTAAATGTCGGAGAAAACAAATGGGACCTCAGAGAGCGCCACACCTATCATGAAGTTGTCGTGGATACGGAAGAAATTCTGATTGATGAGGAATCCGACGATGATTACGAGGAAGATGATTCTGCAAAAGCAGGGGATGAAGAATTCTAAATATTCTTCCCCCTTTTTCTTTTTCCGCTTTACATCGTTGGAATGTGCAGGTCAAAAGGCATTGTATACGCTGTAAACACGGGAAATATCGATCACAGGCCTGCACGCTTTCCCTGATGCTGTGAAAGATGTTGATTAGAATAGCAGGCTGCTTCAGCATAATTGTGAACAGGAGCCTTTAAATATGCCCTTTTTTGAAAATATGTGTTCAAAAGCTTTTCAAAAGGGGAAAAATGCAGTAGAATAATAGTGTTAAGAGACTAAAGGAGGAAATTGATTATGGCATTAGTATCCGCAACAGAAATGCTGAATAAAGCACACGAAGGTCATTACGCAGTTGGTGCTTTCAACATTAACAACCTTGAATGGACAAAGATGATTTTACTGGCAGCTGAAGAAGCTAAATCTCCAGTTATGTTAGGAGTATCTGAAGGTGCTGCTAAATACATGTGTGGATTCAAGACCGTAGTAGCTATGGTTAAAGAAGTTCACGACAGTCTGGGAATCACCGTACCGGTTGCTCTGCACCTGGATCACGGAAGCTACGAAGGGGCAAAAGCCTGCATCGAAGCTGGATTTACATCTGTAATGTTTGACGGTTCTCACTATGCATTTGAAGAAAACCTGGCAAAATCCAAGGAAATGATCGAGCTGGCTCATTCTAAAGGATTATCCATCGAATGCGAAGTTGGTGGAATCGGTGGTGAAGAAGATGGTGTTGCTTCCATGGGTGAGCTTGCTGATCCTCAGGAATGTAAGACAATCGCTGAGCTGGGCGTAGACTTCCTGGCTGCCGGAATCGGTAACATCCACGGGAAATACCCTGCTGACTGGGCTGGTCTGAACTTTGAACGTCTGGGAGAAATCCAGGATGTAACTAACGGAAAACCGCTGGTACTGCACGGTGGATCAGGAATCCCTGCTGATCAGATTGCTAAGGCTATCTCTTTAGGTGTTTCTAAGATCAACGTAAATACAGAGCTGCAGCTGGTATTCGCAGATGCTACTCGTAAATATGTAGAAGCTGGAAAAGACCTGGAAGGCAAAGGATACGATCCTCGTAAACTGCTGAAACCAGGATGCGATGCAATCAAAGATAAAGTTACATCTATGATGAAAGAATTCGGTTCTTACGGTAAAGCTGAATAATCAAACAAAACGGCAGGTATCTGCCGTTTTTCAAAACAGAGACTGATTTGACGCTAGATAGTCATTTGGGCATGGTTTATGGGGTATGCTGCTAAAAAGCATGCCTCTTTTTTTTCCTCTATTGTATGAAATTTCCCGGGAAACAGCGATCCCTGTCTTTAAACTATAAAAGGATAGAATCCAAATTTGTACAGATTGTGTCAAAAGATGTGAAAAGATTTGGATTTGATTTTAAAAGCCATGCTTGTTATTTTATAAATAGAAACATTGGATTCGGATATCGTGGGAGTGATTGTATGAATAAAATTATGCTTCTCGTCTTACTGACGATTATTATGATCGCGGTTGCTGTTCCCTTTATCATTCGTAGTCTCTTATGGAACAGGGTGTTGAAACAGCTTCATAACGGACACTACGATAAGGTTCTCACCATGCTGAACAGCAAGGCATTCACGTTGTTTTTTAAAGAATATGACCGTAACTGGAATACACTGCGCGTCTATCTGGCACAGGGAAACAATCGTAAGATCGAAGAACAGACCAGAAAGCTGCTCGACAGCAGGCTTACAAATGCGCAGGCATATCAGATCGCAAGTCAGACCTTCTTCTATTTCCTTGACAGGGAAAACAGGGACGTATGTGAACGGCTGCTTGCTCATATTGAGAAAAGCGCAGGGGAGGAAGAGCTTTTATATGACCAAATGCTGTTTCGCATCATGATTGAAAAAAAGAGTGAGGATATCGCAGGAATGGAGGCTCTCCTTGAGAAAAAGGAAGCAGAAAAAATCAAGAAGGATCAGAAGCAGGATCAGCAGGTGCAGATTGGCATTTTACAATATCTGCTTGGACTGCAATATTCCTACCAGAAAAACCGCCGGCAGATGGAGCTGTATCTGAACAAAGCCAGAGTGAATCTGAAGGGTACGCCATACCATAAAAAAGTCAAACAGCTATTGAATAAAGCATGATTTCGTTTAAGACGCGGGAGGAATTGCATGAATATTATGTTGAATCTTGACAAGCGCTGTCAGGAAATTTTAAAAAGGCTTATGTATGCCGGAGGATATCTGAAAATCCAGGATCTTGCGGATGAAATGCAGATATCAAGACGCAGTGTGTATTATGATATCACAAAAATCAATGAGTGGCTGGAGGATCAGGATATCGATCCGCTTGTTCAGGAACGCGGTAAAGGCATTTTTGTAAGCAGTGAACAGTCCAGAAGGATACAGGAGGCAATGAGTGATCAGGGGAGTGATAACTACCATGTCTTTACACCGGATGAGCGTAACCGGATTGAGATATGCGCAATCATTATCCGTTCCCATCCGCTGTATATAGAGAACTTCATGGAGGTATGCCAGGTCAGCAGAAACACAGTCATCAATGATCTTAAAAATGTCATACGGTTTCTGGAAAATTACAATCTGGAGCTGACCTACGATATCAAAAGCGGCTATCGTATCGCAGGGGATACAATCAAGAAGCGGGCGATTTTCTTTATGCTGTTTCCATCGCTTTGGGAGTATTACGACCGGCAGGTTGTCCTTGCGGAAAATGAGCAGTATATCCGTGAAATTTTGGTAAAGCTGAAGAAAATCGAAAGTGAGCTGCATGCGGAATATGTCAGCGGTGTACTGCCGACACTTGCTGTTTTCATGTCGGCGATCGACAAACGCAGCGATCAGCTGACGTTCTCGGATATGGATGAGGAGGAAATTGTAGAAACAAGGGAGTATCATCTTGTTTCACAGTATTTCCCGGATTTGGAAAATGGCGAGAAGGTTTATGTGACACTGCATCTGCTGGGGTCAAGACTGCAGACGATTCCTGTCAACGTTATGAAGGAACAGGATGAAACCTATGAAATCTCAAAAAATCTTGTTCATGAATTTGAGCGTCTGACCTGTATATTCTTTGATCAGGAGGAGGAGCTGGTGGATGCGATCAATGCGCATTTGAAGACATCCCTCTATCGCTACCGCTATGGTATTCAGCTGGGAAATCCAATGCTGAACAGCATCAAGACGGAGTATGAGGAGCTTTACGAGATTACGAAGAAGTCCTGTGAATATCTGGAAAAGAAGCTGGGCTGTCTGATATCCGATGCTGAGGTGGCCTATATCACACTGCATTTTGGAGCTTTTCTGACGACCAATCAGACACAGAAGCGCAATTTACGCATCCTGATTATCTGTCCAAACGGAATCGGCACAGGAAATATGCTGCGAAATGAGGTGGCTTCTCTGGTGCCGCAGGCAACCGAAATTGTGAATCTGCCATTGAGTCAGTATGAGGAAAATCACGATTTTGATGTTGTGATCTCCACGGTTGTCCTGCCGAAGGAAAAGAAGCTGATTGTTGTGCACCCGATTCTGACGGATCAGGACAGGGTTACCATACTGCGCAACTGCATGTATACAGAACCGCAGGCCAATCTGCAAATTCAGGAAATCGTACGACTGGCAACCAGCTATATTCCATCCTCCAAGCTGGATGAATTTGAAAAGGATTTGCAGGACTACTATTCCAGCATACAGATTCGTACGGTTCCACACCGTAATTTCGGACAGAATCTGGTGTATTATCTCAAGCCCTCGCATATTCAGATTTGCCGGGAGGATTGTGACTGGGAGGAGGCCTTGCGCCTGTCCTGCCGTCCGTTGCTAATGGAGGATTCCATCACGCAGAAATATGTTGAGGCAATCGTTGCGGATCAGCGAAACCGTGGCTTGATGATGTTTCTTGCGGATGGTCTTGTGCTTGCGCATGCGGCGATTGAAAAGGGCGTGAAGCAGCTGGATGTATCCTTGTGCACCTTTAAGCATCCGGTCACCTTTCTGAATGGAAAGCAGGCGCGCATCATCATCGTACTATGTGCGGAGGATCAGACCAAGCATATCCGTATCCTGAATGATGTGCTGAATATTTTCTCCAAAAAGAAGAGTATTGAGCAGCTGGCAGCACTGGAAAGCAGTGAGGATATTCAAAGCTATATTCGTGCACATACGCAGGAAACTGAAGGTTAATGCACGTTTAAGCGATTACAAATTGCACAATATCTAACATTTTGCACAAAAACGGGAAAACAATTGGTCTTGTATTTCCAACTGAAAAAAAGATAATGAAAACGTAAAGAGGTAAGGTTATGACATCTATGGAAAAACTGTTACAGGAAAAAAACTGTTACCTGAGAGATCGGGTGCAGGACTGGAAGGAAGCTGTTCACATTGCATGTGAACCACTGATCGAGCAGAATTACTGCACAACGGCATATGAAGATGCCATTTACGAAATCACAGAAAGACTTGGTCCATACTATGTGCTCTGTGAAAACCTGGCACTGATTCACGCCAGCAACCAATCCGGTGTCAATGACACGCAGATGGCTGTGACCGTGCTCAAGGAGCCGGTGAAATTCAAGCCGGACGGATATGATGTCCGTGTACTGGTAACTCTGGTTGCCAAAGACAGCGAATCTCACATGGAAGGGATTCAGGCTGTATCCAACATTTTCTCTGATGAGAAGAAGGTTCAGGAAATTCTGGACGCAACATGCCCAAAGGAAATATTCGACCTGTTTGTTTCCAACGCATGTGAAAAATAGCGTTAACCATTTGAAAGGGAGGATTTACACATATGTTAGAATTTATTATCAACATACTGTCCACACCTGCAATTCTTGTAGGTCTGATGTCTTTGCTGGGTCTTGCGCTTCAGCGTAAGCCAATCGAAGATATTGTCAAGGGAACCGTCAAAACAATCGTCGGCTTCCTCGTATTATCTGCCGGTGCTTCATTCCTGCAGTCCGGATCATTGAACGCGTTCGGTGATCTGTTCAACTATGCATTCAGCATGCAGGGTGTTGTACCAAACAATGAAGCAATTGTTTCTCTGGCTCTGAAGGACTTCGCTACAGATACTGCTTATATCATGTGTCTGGGTATGGTCTTCAATATCGTAATGGCTCGTTTCTCAAGAATGCACTACATTTTCTTAACAGGTCATCACACTCTTTACATGGCATGTATGCTTGCCGTAATTCTGAATGTCGGCGGTCTTGAGAACTGGCAGCTGTGGCTGGGCGGCGGACTTCTGCTTGGCTTCATCATGGCATTCTCTCCTGCTTTCTGTCAGCCGACAATGCGAAAGATTACCAAAACGGATGAGCTTGGTTTCGGTCACTTCGGTGGTGCCGGATACTGGTTTGCTGCACAGTGTGGGAAGCTGTTCAAGGGCAAAGGAAAATCAACAGAGGAAGTTAACTTCCCTCAGCGTCTGACCTTCCTGCGTGATACAACCGTAGCAATCGGTCTTACCATGGTGATCTTCTTCCTGGTCGTTACAACCGTAGCGGTAAGCAAGGGTATCCTGAGTGCAGATGCTGCAGCTATTCTTGAAAAATATCCAAACCTTGCTGGTCTGTTGAATGTTGGGGCTGAAACAAAGACTCACTGGGCTGTATGGGCAATTACAAGCGGTCTGAGCTTCGCTGGTGGTGTTTACATCATCCTGAGCGGTGTTCGTCTGATTGTCGGGGAAATCGTTCCTGCATTCCGTGGTATTGCTGAGAAGCTGGTTCCAGGTGCTGTACCTGCAATCGACTGTCCAGTCGTATTCCCTTATGCTCCAAATGCTGTACTAATCGGATTCCTGGTATCCTTCCTTGGAGGTATCGTAGGACTGTTCATTCTTGGATTCATCGATACAAACCTTATGAGTGTTGCACTGATTCTGCCTGGTGTTATTCCTCACTTCTTCTGTGGAGCAACAGCTGGTGTATTCGGTAACGCTGAGGGTGGATTAAAAGGCTGTGTATTCGGAAGCTTCATGCACGGATTACTGATTACCTTCCTGCCTGCTATCTGTATGCCGGTTATGGGTTCCCTGAACTTTGCTAACTGTACATTCTCTGATGCAGACTTCTCCTGGATGGGAATCGTCTTCGGAAATATCGCTCAGGTTGTTCAGGGCGTAGGTCTGTTAGGTGTCTGTGCAGTTGTATTCCTGATTCCTATCGTGTACAATTATGTTGCACCTAAGAAAGCAAAAAAAGCTGAATAAGCTTTGGAAAGAAGGAAAATAAGTTATGGAAATCAGAAGCATTATGTGTTGCTGCGGACAGGGTCTTGGAAGCAGCATGATCGTCAGCATGAACGTCGAAAAAGCTCTGAAAAAGCTGGGAGTATCTGGTGTCAAGGTAGAGCATACGGCACTTGGTGAAATCACGGAAAACAGCGCTGACCTGTTTGTGGTAGGGGCTGACCTTGCTCCGCAGATGACGAACTACAAAAACAAGATCATCTTAAATCAGCTTATGGACATGAATGAAATCGAAACTAAGCTGAAAGAAGCATTCGGTCTTTAAGAAAACAGAAAAAGAAGGCTGTTTCTTCCATCCTTCTTTTTCTTTACAAATTTTTGATGGAAAACAGCAGAAATAAGCGTATAAGCAGGATGAGTATATCTGGCTGCATAGCGTGATCAAAGGCATACAGGTCAGAGGATGCACTCACTGCTTATGCTGTTAGTGAAAAGGAGGTAGTAGCATTGGAAACATCACAACGAAAAGAATTGCAGGTATTCGCTGCACAATTAAGAATTGATATACTGGAAATGCTGGAGCATAGAGGCTATGGACATCTGGGTGGTTCTCTGTCAATCGTGGAGCTGATGAGTGTACTGTATGGAAAACAGCTTCATGTTGATCCAAAGCAGCCAAGGATGGAGGACCGTGATATGGTCGTTCTATCGAAGGGACATGCCGGACCTGCATGGTACTGTGCACTTGCAGAGAAAGGGTTCTTTGATAAGGAATGGCTGATGACATTGAATGATGGCGGTACTAGGCTTCCAAGTCATCCCGATCGTACGAAAACTCCTGGTGTGGATATGACTACCGGCTCTTTGGGGCAGGGAACAAGCGCCGCAGCAGGTATTGCGACAGGTATGAGAATGAAAGGATCAAGCCGTTATGTCTATATGATCGTAGGGGATGGCGAGCTGAATGAGGGACAGTGCTGGGAAGCCTTCCAGTATATAGCTCATTATAAGCTGAACAACTGTATTGTAATCATAGATGATAACAAGCGCCAGCTGGATGGTTATACAAAGGACGTCATGAATCCCTTCAGTATTCCTGATAAGATGAAGGCGTTTGGCTTTGATGTTCAGGTTGTAAAGGGGAATGATATCAAAGCAATCGATGCGGCGATCGAACAGGCAAAGGCAGTAAAGGATCAGGCGGTATGCATCGTTCTGGATACCATCAAGGGACAGGGTGTACCATATTTTGAAAAGATGGAATCCAATCACTCTGTGAAGTTTAACAACAATGAGGTTATCGGAGAAACACACAAGGCGATTGAGGAATTAAAGCAGTTTATAGAAAAGGAGGGACAGTAGGATGTTTACGCTTAGCAAGGACCGCAGTAAAAAAGGGAAAGAGCTGCGTATGGTTGTAGTGGAAACACTGCAGGATATGATGAAGAGCGATGCTCAGGTTGTGGCAATGGAAGCTGACCTTGGCGGTGCAAGCGGCTTTACGAAGATTCAGAAAAGCAATCCGGACCGTTTCATTCAATGCGGTATTTCTGAAGCAAACATGACTGGTGTTGCGGCAGGGTTGTCGGTAACAGGCTTTAAGCCGTATTTACATACGTTTGGGCCGTTTGCTTCCAGAAGAATCTACGATCAGATTTTCCTGTCAGGGGCATATGCTGGCAACACGATGAATATTTACGGCTCTGATCCCGGCTTTACAGCAGGACCAAACGGAGGAACACATACAACATGGGAGGATGTCGCTTTGATGCGCGCAATTCCGCATGCTGTGGTATGCGATGCAGCCGATGAGGTACAGCTGGACTGGATGGTAAGAGAATTTGCCAAGATGGAGGGCGTACACTATTTCCGCGCAAATCGGAAGGATGTACGCAACGTATATGAAAAAGGCTCTGTCTTTGAAATGGGAAAAGGAAATATTGTAAGAGAAGGTAGCGATGTCCTGATTATATCTGCCGGACAGCTGGTAAGCGATGCACTGGATTGTGCGGAAGCATTGGCAAAGGAAGGGATTTCCGTAGAAGTCATTGATATGTTCTGCATCAAGCCGCTGGATGAGGAGCTGATACTTCGTGAAGCAGCTGGGAAAAAGGCTGTCGTAACATTTGAAAATCACTCGATTATCGGGGGACTGGGAAGTGCGGTTGCGGAGGTTTTGGCGGAACAGAATATTTCCGTAAAATTCAAGAGACATGGTGTCAGTGAGCGTTTTGGCGCAGTAGGTACACCGGAGTTTCTGCAGAAGGAATTCAAACTGACGGCGGATGATTTGCTGCAGACAGTGAAAAACACTCTGAAATAGTATAACGAAGGAATCAGTTCAAATCTGATTCCTTTTTCTTCCGTATTCATGGCAGGCCGCAGCAGCAGGAAAGCTATATCCTTTTGCTGCGTGCTCAGCGATGGATATGCCTTAACCCACACGCAGTATTTCGCCGCAGCATGCTTGTTTCTATCAGCCATAGACCGTTATCGTCTATGCTTTATCAGTAAACGAAAGCTATTATTCTGAAAAAAGAAAAGATGTTATATCATGTTATCTTTATTTTTATAACATGTTGTGTTATATTTTAAGGGGAACTACACTCAGGAAAGGGGATGAAGCAATGCAGAAAAAAGAAGGTGCTCCATTGTATCTGCAAATTTATAAGGAGCTTCAGAAGCGAATAGAAAATGGAATATACAAGGAAAATGAGCTGCTTCCATCGGAAGCATCCTTACAAGCGGAATTCAATGTAAGCCGCATAACGATCAGACGTTCTCTTCAGGATTTAGAGCTTGCAGGATTTATAAAGGTACAAAAGGGAAAAGGCGCAATGGTGCTGGCAAACAGAAAATATACGGATTTGGTTGGTGTCAGCAGCTTTTCGCAGGATGCTATGAAGTCCGGAGAACGGCCCTCCTCTATTATTTTGGAGTTTGAGGAAATGAAAGCTTCCGGTATTGTATGTGACTATTTGCAGCTTCAGGAGGGTGCTGATATATACCGTCTGAAACGTCTGCGCTTGAAAAATGGGAGAATCATCGGGATGAATGAACAATTTATCTCGAGACAAACCGGTTTTGAATTACACGCAGATGTATTGAATGAAAAAACATCAATCTATGCCTTGTATGAGGAACAGGGGCTTCATATAGAGCGTGCAGTCGAGTCTATAGAAGCGGTAATGCCATCTACGGCATTGCGAAAAGAGCTTTATATGAATGAAGGAGAGCCATTATTCAGAAGAGAGCGGATCACATATGATTACAAAAACAGGCCGCTGGAATTATCAATAAATTCCTATAAAGCGGATGAATACAAATATATCATTACATTGAAAAAGGATGAGCTATAAGCAGACACATTGCGTAGTAGCAGGTTTTCACTTCATGCATCTGCCTGCATGCTCATGGTATCCTATGAAGGAAAGTGAATATATCGTATTTTATGAAGAGAGCAGTGAACGATTGTTTGCGGCTCTTTTTGTTTTACAAGAACGTAGCGCATAGCATAATGCCTTATAGGGGGACATATTGAAAAAATAATTTCAATAGGTTTCTTTGCTGATATAACAAGTTAAGAGCCTGTATGATGCAATTATCTATGTAAAAGGCTTACATAGGCAACAAAATTTGTAAATTATACAGATTATATTGACAAACTTGATATAATAAGTTATCATACAGTTGTAACATGTTATATCATGATTGGAACAGGAGGGAGACGACTTGAAGTATTATGATATTCACTCCCATTTAGGGAAGACAAGCTCCGGAGATGAAAACACACCGCGGGAGCTGGTAACTGATTTAAAAAGGTATGGTATTGAAAAGGTCGGTATCAGCTGTCTTTCAGGGATATCTACCAGAGAACAGAATGATTTGATTTACCGTGCAATGCAGGAATTTCCAGAGGTGATTGAGGGCTATGCGTTTATCAATCCAAAGGATGCAGCTGCAGAAGATGAAATTGACCTATGCCTTGGAACCTATGGCATGAATGCAGTGAAGTTTCATTCCTGGAAGCATGGCTATTATCCGGATAATTCCGGAGCACTCGATCGCCTGCTGGACAAAATCGATTCCTATGGTGTGCATGTGCAAACCCATGTCGGGACTGCGCCGATTAGCAATCCCTATGTCTGGGCAGAATACGCCAAAAAGCATCCGCATGTCCGTTTTGTATTCACTCACATCGGGTATTATGAATTCGGGATGTCCACAATCGAAGCGGTTAAGGATTTGACGAATGTCTGGGTGGAAACCTCCGGACAAATGGATGTAGAGGTATTAAAAAAAGCGATAGCTGTGCTGGGATCGAAGCGTGTATGCTTTGGTACGGACTGGCCCTATAAGCCGGTAAATATGGAAATCAGCAAATTTTATGAGCTGGAATTAACAGAAGAACAGCGCGCCGATATTTTTTATCGGAATGCTGAGATATTATGGAAGCGAGTAAAGGAGGAACAGATATGAAAATAACTACGTTTCGGATTGATGATCGACTGATTCACGGACAGGTGGTAACTGCCTGGATTGCACATAGTGACGCTAAGCAGATTTTGGTTGCGGATGATGCGGCTGCGAAGGATACCCTGCAGCAGTCCCTCCTCAAAATGGCAACACCGAAAAAGGTTGATTTAAAAATTATGAGTCTTGAGGATGCTAATCAGCTGATTCAAAACGACGAGAGTGATACAAAAACACTGCTGCTTGTACGCGGTCCGAAGCAGGCATTGTATTTAATTGACAGCTGCAGTGATGTAAAAAGTATAAATGTTGGAAATATCAATATGAAAAAGGGGAAAAGAAAAATTCTGGGGAACTGCTGGCTGAATGAAGAGGAAGAAAAGGATATTCGTCTTCTTGCAGAAAAGGTGGAAGTTGAGGTACGTGCTGTACCGAATGAGCATAAACAGATTCTGGTAAATCTGCTTTAATTTAGAAAGGAAGGGAATTTTATGAGTTTATTTTTACAGGCATTTCTTGTCGCGCTGGCTGTGACGATTGCATTTATCGATGCGCACACAACACAGACACACATTTTCCGTCCGATATTTATAGGACCGCTTGTCGGCGCTATCATGGGGGATTTCAATACCGGCTTGCAGGTAGGTGTAACCGTTGAGCTTATGTTTCTTGCTGTTATCTTTGTTGGAACAGCAGTACCACCCAACCCCACGATTTCAACAGCAATTGCAACCGCTGTAGCCATTTTGGGTGGGGGAGGAACAGATTTGGCAGTAGCAACCGCACTTCCTGTATCCTTCATAGGTCAGATCGCGGAGACGGTGCAAAATTCAGTTATCAATGTATGGTTTATGCATAGGGCAGAGCATGCGATTGAAAAATTGGATACGAGAGGGCTGGTTATGAACAATATCGTCTTTACGATGGGAATGAATGCCCTTCTCTATGGAGTACCAACCTTTCTTGCTGTATATTTTGGTGCCGATTTTGTAGCAGATATCATTAAAGCGATTCCGGATAAGATTATAACCGGATTATCGGTAGGAGGGAACATGGTAGGTGCTGTCGGTTTTGCCTTACTGCTCAGCTCTATCAAAAATCATACCATGTGGCCGTTTTTGTTTCTCGGATTCTTCTTTGCGGCCTATCTGCAGATCAATATGGTAGGTATCGCCCTGCTGGCTGTTGTTTTTGCGGCACTGTATTACTATTTCAAGCTTGCGGATGAGGGAAAGGAGTAGGCAAATGGAAGCAAAGAAACTAACAAAAAAGGATTTATGGAAGGTATTCCGCGGTCAGCTTACAATCCGTGGAGCAAATAACTATGAGCGTCAGCAAAATGCCGGCTTTACGCAGGCTATGATGCCGGTCATTGAAAAGGTTTATGACAATGATGAGGATAAGCGGGAGGCTTATGAACGGCATATGGAGTATTTTCTGACAAATGATATCACAAGTGCTATTCCTGTCGGCATTGCTGCGGCGATGGAAGAAATGCACGCGAATGATCCGGATATGAATCCCAATGCCATCAATGCGGTAAAAACTGCCCTCATGGGACCTCTTGCAGGTCTTGGCGATTCCTTGCTGAATGGTACAGCAAGACCAATTTTGGCAAGTCTTGCCATTTCTCTTGTACATGCGAATCTGGGATGGGTAGGACCGATATTTTTTGTAATCGGTATGAGTATCGTTTCCCTTGGTATCCGCTATCTGGGCGTATTTCAGGGCTATAAGCAGGGAATCAAGCTTGTTGAAAAAATTAACTCCAGCGGACTCATTTCCAAAATTACAGATATTGCCGCAATCGCTGCCTATACGATTGTCGGAGGCTTCATACCGGCTCTGGTTGTTATGAACATCCCGATTGAAATCAAGTCCGGTGAGACAGTTATCAACATTCAGAAGACATTGGATGGTCTGATGCCGGGTGTTCTGGGTCTTGCATATACCTTCCTGATGTATTACCTGGTAACAAAGAAAAAAATCTCAGCAGTTAAACTGATTTTCTTCACAATGGTGTTTGCAATTCTTGCAGTTTATGCAGGCATTCTTGGCTAAGGAGGTGCTCTGATGATAGATATTCATTCGCATTTAAAAACAGACAGCGGAAAAGGCAGTGTGCAGGAGCTTTTGCAGGATATGGACCGTTTTCATATCGATCGGCGTGTTATTTCAGATATGCGCTATGATGATGTGCAGGGCGGTAATCAGAGGATTGCTGAGCTGGTAAAGGAATACCCTGAGCGCCTGATCGGATGTGCGGTGTTGAACCCTGCACTATCCACGATTCTCGAGGACACAAGACATGCCTGCTCGCTGAAAGAAATCCGTATGATAGAATTCGATTCATATCGCCATGGCTACGCTCCCGATGATTGTCCTGTTCTGGATGAGGTGTTCGCAATGCTGCAGGAACGCGGTTTGATCGTTAAGGTATTTTCCGGTATTAGCGCTAAGGCCTTGCCGCATCAATGGGAAAGGTATACGAAACGATATCCGCAAATACCGTTTATCTATTTGCATATGGGATGCTTTGATTACGGGTACAGCTGTGTTGATATCGTAAAGCGTAATAAAAATGCATATATAGAAACGAGTAATCAGTATGAAATGCAGATTCTGAAAAAGGCATTTCGTCAGCTTCGTGAAGAACAGATCGTATTCGGAACAACCTATCCGCAGCGTTTTACAAAAAATGCGTTGGAGGTATTTGATTTATTTGATTTGAAAGAGGATCAGCTGCAGATGTTTACGGAGGAAAATGCCAAACGTCTGCTGCAGATGTGAGGGAAAAGAATGTATACAGTAAATTTAGAAAAGGCGAGAAACGCTCTTCCAGCTGCTGCTGTGAAGGACTTTGATGATATCGTTGAGCAAAGAGTTTTAGGGGCTAGCAAGCATATTCAAATGATTGGAAAAATGATTGAGCAAATTGCTGCTGAGAGTGTTGAAAAGAATCGTACGATTGCGGACATGCTGGAGCGTATCCAGGAGGTCTGTCAGTTTTTTATTCACACTAGAGGAGAGGCATCACAGGCGATAACGAATGCAATCTATCTGATGACTGCCGGATACAGACAGCATGAGGAACGTGATATTCACTCCTATGCACAGCGTATTATAGATGTGAAAAAGCAATATGAGCAGAATTGTACGACAGCATTGGAAACCGCTGTTTCCTATGCTGTGGAAATAGGGAATCGTATGTCCGCAATCATGGTATACGATTATTCCAGCAGTGTGGAAGCATTCCTGCGCAAAATCGATGGCCCCAAGCGCATCTATATACCGGAAAGCCGTGTGATCAATGGCGGTGCTCCCTTTGTTCAGCCAAGTCTTGAAGCAGGACATCAGATTCATTTTATTCCCGATGCGAGTATGATGTATTATATGAAATCCTGTGATGGTGTTTTTATGGGGGCAGAGAGCATATACCCGGATGGTACGGGATTCAATACAACCGGATCGGATATCGTCGGTCTGCTTTGCGATTATTTTCATGTACCGCTGTATTTTATATCCCCTTTGATCAAGCTGGATGTCCGCATGGTGTATGGAAAAGAGAAGTGTACGGTGATAAACGATTTACGAGACAAGCTGGAGCCTGTGGCAAATCCGAAGCAGCTGCAGGGAAGTATCGACTACAGTGCCCCGGAGCTGCTTGCGGTGTCATCGAGGTTTATCAAGGCGTTCATCACGGAGCAGGGAGTAATTCCGGCTATGCAGCTGTATGATATAAGCATGAAGTATATAAAAGAACTGAGAGGTGCAGATGATGTTTAAACCTGATTGTACGGCATTTGCCATGATCCAGCCGAGTGCGCTTCCTGGAAGCTACCGGCATGAGGATAAAACGATTGATGATATCGTTAAAGAGGTGTTGGAAGAAACACAAATGATTGTCGATAATGGCTTTGACGGTGTAATTTTACAAAATATGAACGATATGCCAATCAAGCAAATCGCAGCTCCGGAGGCAATCGCGTATATGACGCGTATCGCATATGAAATCAAGCATCAGTATCCGCAGCTTATCCTTGGCGTTCTTGTGAATTGGGATGGTGTTGCCAGCCTTGCCGTGGCAGATGCCGTACATGCCGATTTTGTACGTGTGGAGCATCTGTTTACAGGCGCAAATGTTACAAGTGCAGGTATATTGGAGGGGCAGTGTGTTGAAATAGCAGCCTTGCGTAAGAGAATACGCTCCAAGGTTCCCGTATATGCGGATATACAGGAGGTTCATGGAATCCCGTTAGGTGGTAAGCCGATTGATGATGCCGCATGGGAAGCAGTGCATGAGGCTTTTGCGGACGGCTTGTTTGTATCCGGTAAAAGCAAGGAGGAAAGCCTTGAAATGATACACGCGGTACGTAAAAAGCTTCCGGACACACCGGTGATTTTAGGTGGGGGCGCCAATGGTGAAAACATTGAAGAGCTATTGCAATACTATGATGGTGTATCCATTGCAACCTGGGTGAAGAATGGAAATATGAAAAATCCGATTGATCCAAAGCGCGCAGAAATATTCATGAGCAGTGTGCAGAAGGCCAGAAAAAAGAAAGGGAGGAAATCCGAATGACAGGACTTATCATCTGCGGTCATGGTGACTTTGCAGCAGGGATGTACAGCTCCTTGAAGCTGTTAAATGGGGAGTGTGAGCATCTTGTCTGCATAAGCTTTCAGGAGGGAACCTCTTTTGAAGACCTGTGCGACACTATGAACAAGGAGGTGGAAAAGTTTATCGACGGAAATGTCATTATCCTCACCGACTTACCGGGTGGCTCTCCCTTTAAAGCGGCCGCCATGGCCACCTTTCAGTATGATTATGCCAGAGCGGTAACCGGCACGAACTTTCCTCTTTTGCTGGATCTGGTTTTATCAAGGGATTATGCAGAGGATGTCGACCAGCTGCTAGATCAAAGCATTGCGAATGCAAGGGAAGCGTTAATGAAAATGATGCTGGAAGCATAAGACATGGCTAACAACAAATTATTGTTTGGTATTCTTGATTCTGCCTTATATCCTGTAGGATACAGCATGTAAAATTTTTAAAAGTTAATTTTATGTTAGGTATTGACATCGCTTTCATAGCCGTGGTAATATCTATTCGTAAATGAAATAGGATTGTTACTCTCTGAGGCTTTACCTAGAAAATGAAAAGAAGTTGTCTTTTCGTTTTGGGTGCTGCTTCAGAGAGTTTTTATATAAAGGAGATTGAGGACATGTTTGGATTTCATAAGAAAAAAGAAGAAGTGAAGGTAGTTGAGCTTCATTCCATCTGTGAGGGAGCGCTTCTCCCTCTGGATCAGGTACCGGATAAAGTATTCGCAAACAGACTGCTGGGGGATGGCGTAGGATTCCGCTTTCACGGAAATCATATCTTTGCGCCCTGTGATGGAACGGTGGTCATGGTTGCCGCCACAAAGCATGCGATCGGTATACAGGCCGAAAATGGTGTGGAAATACTGATTCATGTAGGACTTGATACGGTAAATTTAAACGGGGAAGGACTGCATCCGAAAGTCAGTCAAAACGAATTTGTAAAGGTGGGTCAGCCACTTATAGAAATTGATACGGAATTTATGAAAGAGAAAGCTATTGAGCTCGCTACTCCTATGGTTATTACAACACCGGATGGAATTCATATTGAAATTATAAAAAATAGTGGTAAAGTTTCATTAGAGGATATCGTACTGACTGTTGAAAAAGAGTAGAAGGATAGGAGAGGTACAATGAAGGTCGTAAAGAATATAAATAACAATGTATCTCTATGCTTAGATAGCCAAGAAAGAGAAGTTGTGGTTTTTGGAAAAGGCGTAGGTTTTACAAGGCCACCGTATGATTTGCCTTTGGATAAGATACAAAGAACATTTTACAATGTAAATCCCGCTTATCTTACAGTAATCGCACAAATGTCTGAAGAAATCATAAATGTTTCCAGTCAGATTGTAGATTACGCGAATCAAAAAATGGATAACCGTTTTTCGGGGAATGTTATTTTTACACTGGCAGATCATATCCAGTTTGCTATAAAAAGAGAGAAGGAGCATATGGATTTAAAGCTTCCCCTGCTCTATGAAGTCCAGCATCTGTATCCTTCGGAAATGAGGATTGGATTGTACGCTTTGGATATCATCTATAAAGAGCTGAATATAACGTTACCCAAAGAAGAGGCAGCGAGCATAACCCTGCATCTGGTAGACTATGGAAGCAGGAGCTTCGATACCTCACAGGGGGATGAAAAAGAAAAAATAGAGCAGATTACAGCTTTTGTAGAAAAGGAATTGAATGTTAAAATTGATAAAGCAGGATTTAATTATTCCAGATTTGTTACTCATATGCATTATCTGCTGGAACGTGTGAACACAGATACGCACAGCTCCACGGATAATAAAAAAATGTTTCAGCTGTTGAAGAGTGAGTATCCCAAAACCTATAAATGTGCAGAGGAGATCAAGAAAATTCTGCAGGTTGATTACAATGATGAAGAGCTTTTGTATTTGATTATACATATCAATCGATTGTGTGCTCGTGAGGATTGTTACCAATAGGGCTTTACCTCGGCATAGGAAGTAAGTGTTTTTTTGCTTATGTTCATGCCGGGGTTTTATTTTGGCAAAACCATGGCAGCAGTGCACGGCTGTTGTGTTTGCATAGATATAGAACTTTATAAAAAGGAGAAAGAAAATGGTTAAAAATTATGATGCTTTGGTGAATAACATCACAGATTATATCGGTGGATGTTCAAATGTTACCTATTTTTCCCACTGTGTTTCACGCTTACGCTTCAATGTGAAGGACAAGGGTCTTGTGAAAATGGAGGAAATTGAGAAAACAGAAAATGTGATTGGCTGTCAGTGGTCGGGGGATCAGTTTCAAATCATTATCGGTACAGGCGTTGCGGAGGCCTATCAACAGATTTGCGCAAAGACGGATTTCACCTCCTCTCAACCGGCAGCTCATGAGAAGCCAGCGGAAAAGAAAACAGTAAAAACATTTGTGAATGGTATTTTTGACGGTATATCCGGATGTCTGTCCTCCATGATTCCTGTTATTCTTTGCGGTGGTATGTTGAAAATCCTGCTGATTCTGTTAGAGGTGGCAGGTGTATCGGCACAGGCTGGTACCTATCAGGTCATCTCCTTTGTCGCAGATGCAGCATTTTATTTCCTGCCGGTGTTCGTCGGTGCCAGTGCTGCCAATAAATTTAATGTCAATATGGGATTGGGGATGCTTGTCGGAGCTATGCTGATTGCGCCGAATTTCATAACCCTGGTAAATGACGGTGTCGCATTGGATATCTTTGGTTTACCGATTTATGCTACCACATATTCTTCAACTGTATTTCCAATTATCATGTCTGTATACGTAATGTCCTATATACAGAAATTCATTACAAAATATTCACCGGAGGTATTAAAGGGCATCCTGGTTCCTCTGCTGACAATCCTGTTGATGATGCCGATTGCATTGTGTATTCTGGGGCCTTTGGGAAATATTCTGGGAAATTATTTGGCAACAGGAATTATCTGGCTGTATGATACGACTGGCTTTCTGGGCGTTGGTGTGTTTGCGGCGATCCTGCCCTTTATCATCATTACCGGTATGCATTTCGGTTTCTTTCCCTATCTGTTTGCTGCATTTGCAAATCCGGGCTATGAACTCTTCTACTGCATAGCAAATACTGTATTCAACATCAATCAGGGTGCTGCATGTCTGGCGATTGCAATCAGAACCAAGAATCTGAATGTGAAATCCATGGCAGCTACGGCAGGAATTACGGCGATCGTTGCCGGTGTGAGCGAGCCGGCACTGTTTGGTGTTTCCTTCAAATATAAAAAAGCATTGTGGTGCTCGATGATCGGCTGCTTTGCCGGTGGTATCATCGCAGGAATCTTTCACGTAACCTGCTATGCATTTGCTTCCTTTGGTCTAATTGGTTTACCAAGCTATGTTACGAAGGATGGAATGAACTTGATTTATGCAATCATAGCATTGGCTATCAGCGCCATAATCACGTTTGTATTGACGCTGATAACAGTAAAACCACAGGATGTAGCGTAAAAGGAGAGCTTATGAAAAAAAATACGAATCAGTTTCCAGAAAACTTTTTATGGGGCGGAGCAGTTGCTGCCAATCAATGTGAAGGGGCATATCTGGAGGATGGCAAAGGCTTATGCATTGCTGATATCAACCTCTTCAAGGGGGATCTTCCCTTAAAGAAGCGTTCAAATAAAGAAGTGCGTATGGAGGAGGTCCTGCATGCAATCGAGGATACAGACGGCTATTATCCAAAACGTACAGGGATTGATTTCTATCATACCTATAAGGACGATATCAAGCTGTTAGCAGGAATGGGGATCAAATCCTTCAGAACCTCAATAAACTGGGCGAGAATATTTCCAAATGGAGATGATGAAGCTCCAAATGAGGCAGGATTGCGGTTTTATGATGATCTGTTTGACGAAATGCTGAAGTACGGTATGGAGCCGCTGATCACACTGTCCCATTATGAAATGCCGTTAAACATTCCAATCAAATATAACGGCTGGTACAACCGAAAAACGATCGACATGTATGTCAAATACTGTACAACGGTTTTAAACAGATATAAAAACAAAGTGAAATACTGGATTTTAGTAAACCAGATCAATCTTGTAGAGCTGGAATCCTTTAATCATCTGGGAATACCAAGTGACAGGGTAGATCATCTGTTGGAAGCAAAATATCAGGGATTACATAATGAGCTGGTGGCATGCGGCAGAATTATGAAGGAGGCACGTAGGATCAATCCGGATTTCCAGCTTGGAATGATGGTCACCTATTTCAATGCATATCCGGAAACAAGCAATTCAAAGGATGTACTTGCTTCCTTAAAATATAATCAGCTGAATTATTATTTCTCGGACGTTGAAGTATTCGGCCGGATTCCGGGATATATGTATCGTTTCTATGAAGATCATGATCTGGAAATAGAAATTACAGAACAGGATATAGAGGATTTGAAAAACACTGTGGATTTCATAAGCTTTTCCTATTATTACACATTGAGTATAAATGCACAGACAAACAAAGCGGAATCGAATATCCATATCAGTGAGGAGGATAAAAATGCGTGGGGCTGGGGAATGGATCCTACAGGACTGCGTGTTGCGCTGAATGAGTATTATGACCGTTACCACCTTCCGATCATTATAGCGGAGAATGGCTTCGGATGTCTGGAAGAGCTGGATGAGAATAACGAAATTCATGATGATTACCGTATCCATTTCTTTCGAGAGCATATCAAGCAGATGCAGGAGGCTATTCACGATGGTGTTGAGGTCTGGGGATATTATCCATGGGGACCGATTGATATCGTAAGCTGCTCCTCATCAGAAATGGCGAAGCGATATGGCTTTATTTATGTGGATATTGATAATTATGGGAAAGGAAGCGGAAAACGGTATAAAAAAGACAGCTATTACTGGTACGCACAGGTTATAAAATCAAACGGTATGAACCTTTAGAAAATTGTGCGTAAGATTACCGCGTCTATTGGTGAATGCATTTTAGGAATGCACAAGGTAAATCAAAGGAATCATCGCATGATATTCCCCTGCCATTGCGAAGTGGTCAATAGGATATGCATGGTTGCAATGGATATCGTATGGGGATACATAAGGACAGCGTAGACGTGATTTCACTGTAAGAAAACGAAAGAAGAAATAAAGCTCCTTTATTCATAGGAATTTATTTCTTCTTTTTAGCTGTTTATGCATGTGGTGTGAGGCGAGTGAGCAATATTCTGTATCCTTCCTTATTATAGAAAGGAAACCTCATCCTGCCATTCAATCTCCATATCTCCGTTATCTGCTATCTGAATCGGAAGCATGCTGTAGGTAGAGGAGCGCAAATCATCCGGGTGCCAGTGATCCAGCAATATATAGGGCTGTTCCTGTACATGGAAAATACAGGTACCCTGTCCGTCAAAGGTGGTGCGATAAGAGGGACCTGTGCATGGATTATCGATCAGCTTCCACGGTCCTATCAGATGGTCACAGATGCCATATAAGGATGGATTGGGTTCCCAGCCGCTGCATCCGGAAGTGATCATGTAATAGCGGTTATGGGAATACATGACGGCCGGAGCCTCCCGCTCCTGATCCTGAAATATACTGACATAGGAACCGGTAACATCCAGATAGTCATCGCTCAATCGTGCGATATTCATCGTTTTATTGTAATTTGCGCTATGAATCAGCCAGGCACTGCCATCCTGCTCCTGAAGCAGCGTCATATCCCTGCTGTCCTGCCGGTTCGGCTGAAAGCTCTTCAGCCAGACAAATGGTCCGGTTGGAGAAGATGCGACCGCAACATTGACACCGGCATAGTAATAATCGGCAGTATCCGCATGGGTATACATCACAAACTGTCCTGTGCTTTTATTGTATAATACTCTGGGGCGTTCACATATGTTTTTGGTATACAGCATATGTGCAGGGTCGTTTACGAACGGTGAAAGCACGATGCCTTCATTCTTCCAGTTTTCCAAGTCCTTAGAGGAGTAACAGGAAATACCGATGAAATCCACATGTCTGTTCACTGTTGCTGTATCCTTGTTCTCTCCATACCAGTAATACGTGCATTCATGCTGCAGTATCATACCGCCATGTGCCTGTATGGGTTTCCCATCTGTATCCGTCCATAATGTTTTGTTTTTCATAGTTGAGCTCCTTTTTACATCCGTCTGTAAGCATAGCATTATTATACGGGATGCGTATACAACATACAATGAAAATCAGTATAGAGCTGCTTTGCTGTATAGGATTCAGGTGTACCAAGCACAAGCCTTTGTACCCTCCTCTTGCGGCTGTATCGCGTTTGATGATTTACGTTTTAAAAAATAGTAAAATCCCTAAGCTCGCAGGAAATTTACTTCTTCTTTCGGTATTCATCCTCAAGCAGATTGGCATCTGGGAGTAATCCTTTGACCAGATTACTTTGCGGGCATGAGCTGCATGGCTGCAAAGAAAAGGCTTCCTTATTTTTTTAAGAGGACAGGTAGATTTTTGTACAGGGGTGTATACCGTAGCATCAGATAAGACAACAGAACACCGCTGAAATTCAGGATGAAATCATCGATATCCATAGTTCCGCTCAAGGTGAAAAACTGTATCACCTCTACCGCTATTATCAACAGGGCAATGCAAGAAAGGAATTTCAACGGACGCTTCGCCCAGTCTGTAAGTAAAAGCAGAAAAAAGGAAAACGGCATAAAGGCGACAAAATTGCCCAGCAGATTCATAATCGCAATCCGGTTATCCACATACGGCATATCGAAAATCGCCATCATCTGATGAATGGTTGCCAACGGCTTCAGATTGGTGCCATACGTCCATTGCATCCGCAGGGCATCCGGATAGGACTGGGAACGCAGATCTACATAATCTCTTGCGAATTCACTGGCAAAAAAGAGGATATAGATCATTTGAAATATATAGAAAGAAAACAGGACAATCCACATGAGACGCAGATTTCTCGTTTGCTTTTGTGTATCATAGAGACGGTTCTGCAGACAGACACCAAGGATCAGCGTAGAGCATATGAGAACAGAAAACATAACGATTCCAGAGAAGTTCAGATAATTTTCTAGTGTGAGATAGAAATAAAGAAGCATGGTCGAAATGGATACGCCAAGGCATACATAGGACAGTTCTTTTTTACATTTTATGGACATGCGAAAACTCCCTTCATGTGTATATATGATATAGGAGAACGATTGTTTACACAAGAGGAGAAGCCTTAATATTTTCTTATGTTTGTCGAAAAAAATAGGATCAGCGGATAAAGCGGCAGCAGGGCGGGGCTTACTGTCGTTTTTTTGAAAACACTGTTGGACACAGAAGAAAAACTTCGACGGATTCCTCTACTAAATCACAGGACGATACCATATACTGTAACGGATATCCCCGTGTAAAATATAGGATGAAAAAGCAGCGTACTGATGAATGTACGAGAATCTTTAACTTTTTCTTAAGACGGGAAATACCATATACAAATGTGGATTCTGTAGTATAATATCCTTGTGAGGTTAAACAAAGATGAAGATATTTACATGTGAAAAATGCGGTACTCCTATCAAACTGCATTTTATTAAGGGCTATGTGCATCTTCGCTGTCCTGCCTGCGGGGCAGCGTATCAGCTTGATACAGGAAGCCTGAAAAAATATATGCTCATACCACTGCTCAGTGTAGCGGCGGCGGTTGGTACCAGCTTGCGATTTCTGCAGGGAAGAACAATCGATATCAAATGTATCTATATACTGACAGTGTCTTTTGTGCTGTCGGGGCTGTTGGGCACGCTTTGTGTCAAGACAGGACTGTTAACGTATGAAGAGAAGGAAAACAGGTGAAGGCATGAAAAAAATGAGGAAAACACCAGAAAAACAATATCAGCTGGCTGTGGATGGCGTTCGCCCGCTGAATGTGCAGGACAGTAAGGACAGACTGCTTGCATTCTGTATGGATGTCAGCATCATGCTGTGTCCGATTGCTTTATGGAATATTATTCTGCTTGCCGTGCTGGGCAATATCATCAGTATCTCCGGCATTAAGCTGATCAGCATCTTTATCGGAGGGCTGCTTGTTATATCTATTTTATTTCTAAACAGCTATATCTATCGGCAAACCGGCGGACAGAGTGTCGGCATGCGCATGTTTGGTTTTAAGGTGGTTAAGAAAAGCGGACGCAAGGCCAGTCGGCAGCAGCTACTTCTGCGGGAGCTTGTAGGCTTTGATCTTCCGTTTATCATTCTGATGTATTTTACAAATGCATTCGGTGTTGCTGCATACTGGGGGTTGAACGGACTGTTTACGCTTGCGGACAGCCGTCATCGCTCTTTGATCGATCTTGTTCTCGGAACACGGGTTGTGGCATTAGAGAAAGCACAACGACCTGTACAAAAAGAAAAAGCTCCGCAGGCGGTAAAGCAGCCGCTGCCGAAACAGGTCGAGCAGCCGGAACTGATTATGAATACCATGGATTTACACATTCATTCCAATTTTTCCGATCGCGGGCAGTATAACGTCGAAGAGATTTTCCAATATGCGAAGCGCAACCGTATTCAGACGGTTTCCATAACAGATCTGGACTGTGCAAAGGCGAACAGTATCGCGATGAGAATGAGCGAGCTGTATGGTGTAACCTATATTCCGGGGATTGAAATCAATTGTGATCTGCGTGGAAGACGTGTGCGTATTCTCGGTTATTTCATTCAGTATAACAGTGAATTATTTGCGCACATTGAAAATGAAAGTCTGGTAAATGAGAAGCGGGCCAGCATAGACCGTGTCCGAAGATTTGAGGCGTTGCTGGGACGTAATATTGATGAGGAACGGCTTTTAAAAAGCAACCGGTTCCAGCGTTTAAGCGGTGAACTGATTGCCAAGCATGTACTGAATCGACCGGAATTTGAAGATTGTGCCATTCTGAAGCCATATCGCAGAGATGAATTTGGATGGCGTGCTTTGAATAAAGATTACTTCGCATATGGGAAGCCGTGCTATGTACCTGTGAAGTATCCATACCTAAAGGATATACTGGATGTCATTGAACTGACAGGCGGTATCTCTGTGCTTGCCCATCCCGGAAAGCTGCTGGTACAGGAGCCGGAGCTGCTGGATGAGGCTTTGCGCATGGGGGTACAGGGAATTGAAGTCTTCCATCCAATGCATACGAAGAAGGAAATGGCAAGTCTGTTAAAGCTTGCGACAGACCGCAAGCTGCTCGTCAGTGCGGGAAGCGGCTTCTATAATATGGAAGGAAACACACGCATCGGAAGATGCAACTGTCCAAAGGAGGCAGAAGGCTTAATCGATATGATGCTGCATGCACGTATGTAAGGAGAAAAGAACAGACAGGACGCATACAAACTGTGTTCTGTCTTTTTTTCAGCTGCTTTGCTAAGCTGGCTGCTTCATAAGGACGTATCCCTGCTGGGAATGAAAAGAAGTGCCCTTTATCGACTTAAGAATGTTTAAGCATTCCACCCTATACAAGCAATACGATATATGCTATAAATAATGCAGATGCATCCGTTTACCAATATGGGAAACCATCGGATTCACAGGAATTTTCTGCTCCACCTAATCAGATAAATGCAATTTACACGTTTCACTTATCGTGTACACGACACAAGAAAGGAGTATTCCAATGAACCAAGTTCTTGCTGAGCTCAACCAAAATACCATGATGATACCGATGTTAATGCACGGACTGGCTATTTTTGTCATGCTGACGGTGGGAGCTCTTTCCATGCTGAAAAAGCAGAAGATATGTGATAAACGCTATGTTATCTGGGGCAGGGTGAACCACACAGCCTGTGCAGCACTTCTGATCTGGGTCATAGCGACAAAGGGATATGATCGGTTGATGGAATTTTTATGCCTTATCAGCTTTGTCCTGCTCCTGTATCTCCTGCTGTTGCTCGCTTTGATTTTCAATTCTATAAAAATCAGGCACAGAAGGTCAGCTTCATGAAAGCATCTAGGACAATCTGTAAAAACTGTGAGGCCTGTTATCATGTAAATCAGTATGTGTGCGTATACACGACAGTACGGATATATGATACAATAGCGCTGGATGCAGACATGCAGAAGCTGTATTACACAGAAAGACAACATACATAAAGAAAAGAGGTATCCTATGGAAACAGCATTAAAAAGAGTAAGAGCATTTGTAAGAGAGCGTAACTGGGAACAATTTCACACACCGGATAATCTGGCAAAATCCATCAGCATAGAGGCAGGAGAGCTGCTGGAATGCTTTCAGTGGGAACCGGATCGGTATGAACACCGTGCGGTGTGTGAGGAGCTTGCGGATGTGATGATTTACTGTATGCAGCTCGCGGATCGGCTGCAGGTGGATATGGAAGACATCATACTGGACAAAATGGAAAAGAATGAAAAGAAGTATCCTGTGGAAAAAGCCAGAGGAAATGCCGCAAAGTATGACACTTATGAATAAACAGGAGACGGTATGAAAAAACTGTATATATCTGCAGATATCGAAGGAATCTGGGGAAATGGGGCCTTCGCACATACTGCGAAGACTGGCAGAGAGTATGAGGAATACCGCACAAATATGATTTCGGAGGTAAACCTGTTGATTGATAAGCTGTTTACGGCAGGTGCTGAGGAAGTTGTGGTGAATGACGGTCATGGCAATATGGATAATCTGGACGCATCCAGACTGGATCCGCGTGCCAGTATGGTGGTAAGCAATGGTGCTTATAAGGAATATGGAATGATGGAGGGACTGGACCATACCTTTGACGGGGTATGCCTGGTCGGATATCATTGTCGCAGCAATACCCGCGGCGTCATGGCACACACGATATGGGGAACTCTGGTGAGAAGCATCCGTATTGACGGTGAGGAAATGGGAGAGAGCGGCATCAATGCCCGTCTTGCCTGGGAATATGGTGTCCCGATCGTGCTCATCAGTGGCGATGATCTGTTGAAGGAACAGCTGAAGGAGGAGCTGCCTATGCCGTTTGCTTATGTGGAAACCAAGCGTGCAATCTCCTCCCAGTGTGCCCTTTCCTGCAGCTGGCAAATGCTGGAGGAACGCTATGAGCGTGCTGTTTCATCCATGGAAGCACGCGGTGGACAAAAACCTGTCTACAGTAAAAAGCCACATCGTGTGGATATCACCTTTCATCATGAACGCAATGCTGACTTTGTTTCACGCATGGACGGAGTGACACGGATATCGGATTGCACGGTACGCATACAGAAGGACAGCTATGATGCAGCATACCGGTATCTTCGCTTCGTTATAAAAATAAGCAATGCATTTGCCGGATAAAAGCAGAGAGAGCAGGTGAAGCCATGAAGCAGATGCATATTCTGGATCAGATGACACCAGGGGAGGTTGCAGAGCTGAAGGCACAGTCTGCCACGAAAACGTTTCAGCGACGGGAAATAATTTTCCATAAGGAAGACACGCCGAAGTATTTGTATGTATTGCTGGAGGGGGCTGTTTGTGTTTTTGATGATACACCGGACGGTACCCGCAATATTCTGACCATCATACGGGAGCCGATGGACTGCTTTGCAGAGGTTTATCTGTTTATCGATGAAAGGCTTCCCTTTTCAGCGGAAGCGATGAAGAAAAGTACGGTGCTTATGATTCCCCGCAGCGTGCTGCACCAATTTCCCCAAATCAGCCAGAACCTGAATGTTTTGCTTTCACAAAAAGCATATACACTGTCACAGAAGCTGAAGCTGTTAATGAAGGACAGTTTGCGTGAAAAAATCATGGAATACATGCAGCAGCATCCCGTTATCCTGTTAAAGCGTCATGAGCTGGCAAGCTATCTCGGAGTCAGCCGACCGGCACTTTCCAGAGAGCTGTATCGCATGGTGGATGAGGGACTTCTGGTTCTCGATGAGCATGGAAACTTCAAAACGGTAATATAGATTACCGCTTCAGACTGTTGACAAAGTGACTGTCGACAGTCTTTTTAAAATCTGATAGAATATCTGTGGCAGAAACGTACTTCATAAACCCAAAAATAGTCGACGTTTCTGCCATTTATTATGCCAAAAATGATA
>NZ_JANGCA010000240.1:0-328 GCF_024463855.1 Clostridium sp. DFI.1.208
CCCATCATACTGTAATATTCTGTAAGTACCTTTTCAAATTCTAAGATTGTCGCTTCCATGTCCTGTGAGACCTTCTTATGTTCGACGCCGGCTCTCCTGCACAGCTCTTCGGCTATCATGAGGCCGACCCCCCAGGTCGTATCCATGCCGTCCATTTCTTCATAGAGTTCGACAGCTAATAATGGCGTTCTCGTCTTTACATGCTCATGCAGTGCTGCCCGGAACATATCGAGGAATATCGGTAACAGGATGACCATGCCCTCTCTTCCTGCGATCATGTCCTCTTTATACTGCCCTGTGAGCTCCTGCTCATCCTCCAGCCGCTCGA
>NZ_JANGCA010000241.1:0-327 GCF_024463855.1 Clostridium sp. DFI.1.208
ATATCTTCATCAGAAAGGTAAAAGAAAAGATAGAAATCTCTCCGTCCAAAGTTTGATTTCTATCCGTTCTTCTAGAACACTATGATAATAACCAATTTCCCTTCCAATTTCAAGTTAAATCAAATAAATTATGATAAAATCATTGCTTCTATTGATTTTGATTCTATTGTCTGTAATTCCTGTTCTCATCATGACTGGGTCTTTCATGCCACCTACCTTCGCTCTGTTGATTTCCTTGTCCGTAATGTGAAAATCAAGATTGTCAGAATTATCTGTCTGAACTGCGGTAAAACTCACGCCATCCTCGTCAATGATATGATCCCTTTC
>NZ_JANGCA010000242.1:0-327 GCF_024463855.1 Clostridium sp. DFI.1.208
CTCCTCACTCAGCTGGCGATAAAAGCTCAAAAGCTCATACTCATAATGATTCAGCACACAAGTATGCATATATTCCATATGCCTCCTCTCTCTCCCTTTTACCTCTATAGTATATATAATGAAAAAGTTTTCATCCTTAAGGATTCTGTGCAAAAAATAAAATAACACCGATAAATCCGGCATTTTCTCCTTAAAATAATAATTTTCTAAAATTCTCTATTTGTCATTTATCATAAGTATCATGTTATTTCCTATGTTATGTATCTGTTACATTTATATACCCTACTCCAGGTGAATGCTGAGGATGCTTTTCATCAGCTTGGTAAA
>NZ_JANGCA010000243.1:0-326 GCF_024463855.1 Clostridium sp. DFI.1.208
TGAGCATAAGAAGAGCATGTACCAGATGGCAGGGACGAACGATATCGTGTATCTGTTGCAGTGTGAGCAGGCACAGCTCAAGGTACCGGTGTATATCGGGATCGGAGTACCTGCGAGCTGGGATCACACATACGGAGTGTATCAGTATTCGGTAGAACAGCGGGATCTGGTCTACATCCGGAAGGACCTGCAGATCGATGAGGAGAACATCATCGAGGTGAGGATGGCACCGGGGAAGGACTATGTGTTTTCACAGCGCAGTCTGCCGGTGGAGGAGAAGAGTCTGAACACGTGGGTGAGCGGACTGGTCGGTGGAAGCCGAAGGG
>NZ_JANGCA010000244.1:0-324 GCF_024463855.1 Clostridium sp. DFI.1.208
CTGCGCCCAGACGCATCAGATGTGCCGGCTCGCTGTTCGGTAAGCCGGTATCCAGCCATGCGCCGCTCGTGATGTTCGTGAAATTCGTCCCATCATTCGAGCACTTCAGATACGCGTCTCCGCTAGGAATCTGATCATAGTAGGTCGTCTTCGTCATCTGTCCCTTTAATGCGGGCACCCTCGTACTCTTCTCTGCTACTTTTCGATCGATCCCGAATTCCATCGGCATACTGCTCTTATTGATCGCCTGTTCATTGTTCGTGCTCTGCTTCATCACCTGATCATCCAGTGTCAGCTGGATCTTCGTCGGCAGCTGCATGGTGA
>NZ_JANGCA010000245.1:0-322 GCF_024463855.1 Clostridium sp. DFI.1.208
CCAGCACATCCTTCTCCATCAGCTTCCCCTTCAGCTCTCCCCAGTTGTCCTCATATCTTCTTACACACATACCTTCAACTCTCCTTACGTCTCTTCCTTATCCTGCTTCCCTTTCCGCTCTTTTTCATATACAGGCCGCCGACCAGACTCACCCCGAGGAAACCAGCTGCCGCAAACATCGCTGTGCTTCCCAGTGCCAGCTTCTGATCCACCCTTCGGCTTCCACCGACCAGTCCGCTCACCCACGTGTTCAGACTCTTCTCCTCCACCGGCAGACTGCGCTGTGAAAACACATAGTCCTTCCCCGGTGCCATCCTCACCT
>NZ_JANGCA010000246.1:0-316 GCF_024463855.1 Clostridium sp. DFI.1.208
GGTCCGTATGCCTACTGTGATTTCCGCTGCCCCCTGCCCGTTTGGTTCCTGAGCGATGCCGGATAAGGGTATATTCAGATTTTCCCGGATATCCTGTGCAAGGGATTTTAAAGGTGATACATAGATGAGATACAGCTGTTCTTTCAGCTTTCCCTGATTTGCCTATGCCTGCAGCTTATCAACAAACACCAGAAAGGCAGAGATTGTCTTTCCTGTTGCTGTCGGTGCGCTGATCAAAACAGAACCGCCTTCCGCTATCGCAGGCCATGCCTCCTGTTGTACTGCAGTCGGCGCAGAAAACGTATGGGCGATCCAG
>NZ_JANGCA010000247.1:0-315 GCF_024463855.1 Clostridium sp. DFI.1.208
GACAAAATATGGACTCCTTATGATTGCGGCAGCCTTCGGCTCTTTATTCTGCGGTGCCATGTCGGGGAAATGTGCAGCCTATGCATCTGCAGGCTTTGCCAAGAAACTGCGCAGAGCGATGTTCTATAATATTCAGGATTTCTCGTTTCACAATATTGACAGGTTTTCCACAGCAGGTCTGGTTACCCGTCTTATGACAGATGTTACCAATATACAAAATGCTTATCAGATTGTGTTGCGCATGTGTGTGCGTGCTCCACTGACACTGATTTGCGCCATGGCGATGACATTCGTGATCAATGCCGAGCTGTCCAT
>NZ_JANGCA010000248.1:0-311 GCF_024463855.1 Clostridium sp. DFI.1.208
AGGTTGTATCTTCTTCATATTTTGCTTTTCTCAATGCTTCATCTGTTGCGAAATCGTTCGTTCCATCATTCCACTTCTGGAAATGATAGCCCTTGTCAGCCTTCACGGTCGATGGCTGTGTTGGGTGCGCGTCAATCGCTACAGGTTTGTTGTTTTCAATGACCAGCTTACCATTTTCAACTTTATACTTGTTGATCCATTCAACGGTTGTTCCACTCACCGTTCCCTTTTGGTCTGCTGCTGCCTGATAGGTGTATTTCACCTGATACTCATCCGGAATCTTATCGCCGTTTTCATCTGTACCGAAGTTT
>NZ_JANGCA010000249.1:0-311 GCF_024463855.1 Clostridium sp. DFI.1.208
ACAGCTTTCTGTCATAAAAAAGATGAAGCTGAAGAAAAACAATATCTATGTAATCCGTGTGAAAAACAAGGTGATGGAAATTCTTCGTGATTTGGAAATTATGACAGAGCGCGGACTTCAAAATCATCCCTCCAGCAAGATGGTACGCAAGGAATGCTGTGCAAGAGCATATCTGGCGGGTGCGTTTCTGGCCGGAGGGTCAGTGAATTCTCCAAGCAAATCCAATTACCATCTGGAAATCAGTACCCAGAATGTGGATTTGGCAAAATTCATATGGAAGCTGATTCCGACGCCGGATCTGTTTGGCAGGA
>NZ_JANGCA010000025.1:0-66538 GCF_024463855.1 Clostridium sp. DFI.1.208
TGGCCTAGGACTTCTTATAGTCATGGGAAACTAAGAACTACTCAACCGTAGTTAAGAAAAGTTGATTTATCCAGATATCAGTAATTTTGAAAAATTCTAACGCATAATCAATGAGTTTTTGTGTACCAAAAAATATGATTCCTTCAGTTATTTTGTAGTTAAGACACAATATTTAAAAATGGCATCAACCACATTTCCTTAGGTTGATGCCATTGGCCTGTAATTACCGGCTTTTTTCTGTAGCCAAGGACACTATTCTTCAAAACTTAACACTACCAGTTATCAGTAATCACCCTAGAATGATGCTGTGATCGGATGGAATTATCGGGGTGATGACCGTCAGCTTTTAATGCATGCTTCGGATATAGATGCTGATATACTCAATTTCCTCAATGGGAATGGATACACTGTAATACTTTTCAACCTTCTCAAATGCCATTTTTATACAGAGGATAAATTCCTGCAGCTCTCTGCTGCATTCTTCATAGCGCTTTACATAATCCTCTTCCCCCTCGCGGGTTACCAGACGCTCAATCAGACAGCAGACATGTACATAAAGACCAAAACACATATTATAGCTAAACATCCTGTTCATTTCCTTCTGTAGCCGGTCAATGGCGTCAGCGACATGCTGCAGCAGCTTATCCGGATTCAGGATGGTCAGGTTTCCAATGATATTGGACAGGGAGAAATTCTTCAGAATATTTCTACGAAACTGCTCCATTGCTTCCTCATTGAGAAGGTCTTTAAAATGAATCGTCAAAACATCAAACGAATTGTTCATAATCAGCTCCTCTACCGGTATAAACTTTATGTTATCGATATTGGGATTCAATGTACCGACAATGCAGACAACCTCATAGCGGTCAAAGAAATCATCCTCCATGCGGTTTTCCAGTAAAGTAGAATAATCATAGGTCAGCACACGGACAGGGAGATTTTTCGGAAGGGAGTCCTCCAGAATATTCTTCAGCTTCTCCGCAGTACCGATGCCAGTAGCGCAGGAGCATAGGATTGCTTTTTCCCGTATCCTGCTTTCCATGATCTGAACATGCATGGTACACGCAGCTTTGCATGCCTCAAATATTTTTTTCAAAGGAACATCCTTACGAAGTGCATCCCCGATCTGCAATGCCATCCTCGTGCTGACATCACTGGCGATTGCGACATTTGCCCGGGAAATATCCAAAACCCCCTTGTGAATTTCCTCCAGACTTCCCATATCGACCAGCAATACGAGATCGCGATATTCTCCACGCTTTCTAAGAAAGTCATTCAGCTTTTTCACAATGGAATCCGTTGTCGTATCCAGCGGCATGTCAATGGCATCGTACACATATTGATCCAGCATCTGATTGACTGCATTCGCCATGGAGGAGGCAGTCGCATAGCCATGTGCGAGGATGATACCGATGCGTTTGTTGATGTCACGGCTGCGATGATACATATGCATGATCAACGTGAAAATTGCCGCGATAAAGGGGCGCAGCTCGATATCCAGATGCAGCTTCAGCACCTCACTGATTTCAGTAACGATGGCAAATTCACGCATAAATTTCTTTTCTATGATTCCGGTAAAGGTATCACATTCCTCATGAAAGGTATCGAAGTACTCCTCCATTTCCATATAAGATTGCATACAGTCCCGTATCATGAGGGACATGGAATAAATTTCATTCGTTTGAAAGGAATACCCGTATTTTTCCGAAATCATTTCCACAATGGCCTTTAATGACTTCATGATATATGTATTGGTAGGATCTTTGATATTCTGATCATCAAATAAAATCGTATTGAAATAATGCTCCACATCCCCGGTGCATTTTTCAATGAATTTCGGCATCAAAATCCTATTGTTCTGTAAGTCCCTGAGGTGCTCCAGCAATGTCGCGAACAGTGTGGTCTGCGGCAAGCTTTCAGTTGCATGCTCCTTCAGCTGATCCAGTGAAAGCATCTGATGGCGGTCAAACAGTATACTGTTGCGGTCGATGTGGTAATTGGAAATGATTTTTCCGGGCAGGTTCAGTGTGTGAATTTCCAGCATTCCCTCTTTTTTGTTGTGAAACAGGGAATTCATGCAGGTCGCCTGAACAACATTAAACAGCTCACCGACATTTCCTGTGTATCTGGCATTCAAAAGTGCGTTGAAGGCAGTATTGCTGATGGTGATATTTCTGCGCATTTTCTTTGCTTCGATATCCAGTGCCGCAACAAGGATTGCAGATTTTTCCTTTATGCCGCGTTCCTCCAGAGATGGTATTTCTATACGAACCGGAATCCTTCGCAGTAGGGTTTTTAACAGTACCGTTTCCGGATCCTCAGTTGTCGCAAACACCAGCAGTACATTACTGTGGTACTGATGCTCATTATCCCCCAGCATACGGTAATTGCCGTGATCCATGAATAGGAAAAGCTTTTCCTGACATTCCGGACGCAGACAGTGAACCTCATCCAAAAACAGAACACCGCCCTCCGCAGCCTTAATCAAGCCGATATTATCACTTTCAGCGCCTGTAAAAGCTCCCTTCTTATAGCCAAACAGATTTGCGGTTATCAGCTCGGGATTGTTTGCGTATTCGCTGCAGTTCACATGAAGGAAGGCAGCTTCCTCCCTGAGGATTTTATGATTGACTCCATATTCATACATCAGAGCCGCTATACTGCTTTTTCCTGTTCCTGTCTCTCCATACAGCAGAGTTGGAAGTCCGTGTGGTGGATAGGATATGCTCGCCTTGCATTTATCAACCACATCACGCAGAGAGCCCTTTTGTCCGATCAGCTTCTGGAAATCAGATGTATCCTGCCCCTGAATCATACTCCTAAGCTCATCAAAGGATGTCAGTAATGCCTTGTCAACATGTATGGAAAATTTCTCCTCCTATGCCTCCCGATCAATAAATACAACCGGACGGGTATTCACCTTGATGAAGGTGCCGTCATTGTAGTATTCATTCAGATACTGGGATATCCAGTTTCTGCTCAGTCCAAGCTGTGCCCCCAGCTGCGAGGCGTTGTTCAGCTTATATTTTTCATTTATCGTATTCTCTTTTACAAGCTTGCGCAATCTATCTTCCATTCTAACTACAGCTCCTTAAATGACAACAGGCTATGACTGCCTAAAAATTCTTTCACTTCCTCATCGCATAACAAGGCGGCATCCAGACAGCGATTGACAGTAAGTGATGATTTGCTTACCACATCATAATCAAGAAAGCCCGGATGAAATACGATAAGACTGATGCGGTTACTATACTCCAGATAAGACTGGAAAAAATCTACAAAGGGCAGCTTCTGCCGGTAAAAGTCCTCATTAGTAAAATCCTTTTGAATCTCCTCCCAGCGTGCATCCCTGCAATGTCCCCGCACATGGATAGCATAGAGGTCTGCCACATCACTGATTGCCCTTTTTGAGACCGGTGTACAAACTGCATGTGCATCAATATAGTCCGGCAGTTTCCCACAAATAGAAATAAACCGCTCGATTTGCGCTTTTGTTTCGCAAAAGACATCCTCATATACAAAGCCGTCAATTCCCTGTTTCATTTCCTGCCTGCGCAAACGGGAGGACAACAGCTGCCCCTGTTCATCGAGCAGAGAGGAAAGCTGTGCTGCTTCTGCACAGGGAGTACCGAGAATCAGATTGACATGCAATCCCAGTGCCACATCCTTGCCTTTGATCAAATCATATGCATGCTGCGCATAGGGCATATTGCTCATCAGTCCGATATTTTTTACCAGTCCGCCCCGAAATGCTTTCATAACACCATAGTTTACTGCTTCACTGAATCCAAAATCATCTGCACGTATAATTAGCTTCATATTCAACACCTACTTCTCTAGTATAAAAATAACGCAATTCCAGGAGGTTGTAAACGAAAAGGGGATGGATAGATGTGGAAAAAAACGGCATAGTGTTAAGAAAGCGCAGAGCTAGTGTCGCCCTCTGCCGCAATAGTGTCTTTTGGTTCCGCTATACGAATGGCTGTAGGCTTGCTGTAGCTATCCTTGCTGTGAAGGCTGATTCTCTCCGGATTGCTGCTATGGTGATAGGGTATTGAATACTGTGTGAATTTAAAAAGAACAGACATCGATTCCTTGATTATGCAGAGAGCTGCTTTTACGATATAGCCAGCACTTATGCTTGCTTTTATTATTTGCTTCATTCACTATATGAATCCGCTGTTTGAACGATAGAATCCATAGCACACAAAAGACGGCTTCAGCCGTTCTGTACAAAAAAAGGAGGATTTAATTTTCCTCCTGCAATACATATGGTTGTTCTTTATGAAAATACATGCTGGATGCGGATAAAACAATCAAAAACAGCATACCAGTCTGTACCCAATATACAGTGTAAT
This sequence comes from Clostridium sp. DFI.1.208, assembly GCF_024463855.1. Lineage (NCBI taxonomy): Bacteria > Bacillati > Bacillota > Clostridia > Eubacteriales > Clostridiaceae > Clostridium > Clostridium sp. DFI.1.208. The sequence goes on from NZ_JANGCA010000025.1 coordinate 4,359, forward strand.
CCAGAATACCATGAATCAAAACGGTTAGGATAAAGGCTGCAATCAGAGAAAACAGACGCAGATCGATTCTGCGTTTCAGCAGCAGATACACTTCCTTCAGATTTCCTGCGAGGTAGATCCCCGCCAGAATGACTCCGATGATACCGTGGCTCAATATCGGGTCCAGATAAACACTGTGCGCATGCTGTGTAGGATGTCCATGATACTGCTTATATATATGGAAGTAGGTCAGCGGTCCCTCGCCAAGCAGTGGATGTGCCTGTATGCCCTTGATTGCGGTTTCCCAGATATTACTGCGCTTGGCAAAATCCTGAAAAATCGTAGCTCGCTGCATCAGCTTTGGTTCCAGCAGTACCAGCAGACCGGCACCGCCAATCCCCGCCATGGACGCGGTAAAATAAGCAAAGCGTTTATTGATTAGAAACATAAACGGAATGGTCACAACGAAAGGAATCCATGCGGTTCTGGAGCCGCTCAAATATAAGGCAAACAGATTGCATACGATGGTTACTATGTAAAATACGATGCGGCGCAGGGTTTTCACCTGCATCATCTTATAAACACAGATCAATACGATGAATTCAATCATCATCGCATAATAATTTGCGTTAAAAAATGTGGAATTGATACGATCCTTCGGACTGTTTTCCACCTTCAGCTGAAGGAAGCTGTAGTTTAATCGATCAATGATTCTGCAATATTCCATCATCGCCCAGCCGAAGCAGAAAAGGGATATGATGCAGCAGGCATCCATCAGCAATTCAAATAAGCGCTTGTTAATGACGGTACGGAAATAGAATATAAACAGCATCAGCAGCAGAATGCCAATACCGCAGACACCTCCCAGCAGATTTCCGCTGATAAATGCAACAGCAGAAGTCAGAATGCAGAATACAATCATAAATCCTGATTTTGGAACTGCCTGAATGATTCCCTTCATCCTTCTTGTCGCACACAAGTAAAGAAGTACACCTGCTATCGCCAGCAGCGGAAATTCAAAGGGCAGGAATATGGAACACACAACGAACATAATAATATATTCATCCAGTGTGAAGTTATCGAGTTTACGGTGCAGAAAAGCGGAAATTCTCTCCATCTGTTTCCCTCCATTCCTAAACAAAGTAAACCTATTATAGCATTGCGGCAAAAAAATGACAATTTAATAATGACTACCTTACAAAACTGGTAGAGAAATCGTTACAATATCCCAGACAAATTCTGAAAGAGCCAGCACAAAATATTAGAGGTCTTGGATGTTATTTGCCATAATTCGGATTCCCTAACGATATAGCAGGGGGGGTTGATGAACAGTAACAAAAAAAACCGGCTTGTTCCACCGGTTAGTTATATGCATTTAGCTTCGTAGTCGTATCGGCTATTTTAGTTTCAAGATCCGTCTTTCTGCTTTCCAGTGAGCTGATACTGCTTTCAGCAGTGCTCTTTTTCTGTTCTGCCGCCTGTGCCTTGGTATTGTATTCATTGTTTGCCTGCTGGCTCTTGGTATACAGCTCATTATAGCTTGTGGCACCGTATTTTGAAAGGAGTGCCTGATACTGTTCATTTAAAACCGAAAGCTCATTCTGCAATGCTGCTTTCTTATCCGGATCTGCTTCGCTATCCACAGCTGTCTGTTTTTCGTTTACCTTATCCAGGGCAGCCTTTACCTCCTGCGCCTGTGAGGTCAGCTGAATAGACTGCTCATACAGAGTTTTATACGAATCTAAATCACTCTGGGCAGCTTCTTTATCTTTTTTCGCAGCCGCAAGCTCTTTTTCCACTTCCTCCAGCTGTGATTCATATTGATCAAGCTGTTTCTGCAGCTGAGCCGCCTCTGCCTGATTGGTTTTGATTTCATTCTTTTTGGCATCATCCTCATCATCCGTCGGCTTCGTATTGCTTTGCGTGCTTCCCTCATTCTTATCCTTTTTGCCCGTATCGACTTTATCCGTTACCTTATCCTTGTCACTACTTCCACCAAGGAAATTCGATAATACATATTTCACTCCGAAAAAAGCACCGGCAATAATACAGATACCCACGATACCAATAATAACATAGGTGATAATCTTATTCATCTTTGCGCTTTTCTCAGGATCATCCTCTTCCTCTTCCTCTTCATCATCATCGTACTGCAGCTTGCGTTTTGCTTCCTCTTTGCGCTGCTTTTTCTCTTTTATACGGGCAAGCAGATTATCATCGTCGTCCTCTTCATAGACGTCTTCCTCCGTATCCGCTTCCTCTTCCTCACTGTCATCGTATTCCTGCGCATCCATAGTATGGAAAACAGCGGTGCGGTCTTCACCGAAAATCTGCGTCTGATCTGCAGAAGATGCTTTCGTCTTGTTATTCATGATAACCAGGGTTTTATCATAGGCAGGATCATCATCAAAGCCTACTCTTGTCTTATCAAGCTGCGTGTCATCCACCCGAATATCCGGAATACCTCCCTGCTTTGCCGCTTCCGGCCGTTTAAAGGTACCTGTTTCACTGATACTGTCAAAGATACTGCTGCCTGTTGCCGAGGCCTGCTGCTTAGAAGCAAACATCCTTTTTTCTTCTTCCTTCTGCTTTTTCAGCTCCTCAATCTTCTTTCTCAATTCATTGTCCTGGCTGTATTCATTGATCATACCGGATAAATCAATATCTTCATCATTTCCGGTATTTCTTCTTTTATCATCCATATTCAAACCTCCAACGTCATTGTATATAATCTATGCACACCGTTTTGTCGTTTTTCCTTATTTTAATGAAAGAGTGCTCATAGTTCTCCTACGAACACTCCGAATCGAATTTCTGCTTCTCAAAGGAGGAGAGAGAAATTTCGCTACGTAAGTCACATATCCTTATTTCATTGGCTAGATGAATATATGCAATCTTACGGCATAATTATACCACCTAATCACATAAACTGTCATTTTAAATCTTAAAATTAACTTAATTTTACATATTTTGAGAAAATGCTTTTTTGTTACGCAATATTTCTACTATTTGTAAGGTATCTTCCAGAAAAAAAGCAGCGCTTTGCTGCCTATGCGTGCTTTACGCGATCATGCTCCTCCGCACGTTTTCCATTATTAAAGCGATCTACAGTTCCTACAAGGTAACCGGTAATGCGTCTGATTTTTTCAAAGCCCTCCGGCTGCAGGTGATAGCCCAAGCCTACCTCCTCACCGTCAAAGCTCAATTCAACGGATGAAATTTCCTTTTTCGGATTGTTCTTGCGGATGTAGCTGATATAAGCACGGGCTTCCTTCTCATTCACCTGTTCATTTGACTGAATTTCAATTCCGTCAACCATAATCTGATATTCCATATGTAAGCTCCTCCTCATACTGTACTGATACTATTATAACGAAGCAGATGCCTCCTTACAATTCTTACGCCTGACAAGTTCTTCCTTTATATCATGCACATAGGTCTGCTGCAGCTTGTTGAGATTCCATGCCATGCCTGCCACTAGACGCATAAGCGGATTGTGTATTTCAATGCGCTCCTCCAGAATCAAACGGCAGCCTCCTTGTGCAAGCTCCTCTAAAGTTCCTGACCATTCACCGCTGAAGCGTTTGTTTTCCATATGGAAAGCATAACGTGTAAACGGCTCTTTTTCCGTTATCGTAAAAACTGTCTCGTTTCCGTTCGAATAGATTTCACGAAAAACCGTATCACTGTCGGTTTCTATGGCTTTTATATCACTTCTCCACGCATACTGCGTCGTATCTGTCATGACCGCCCAGACAGATTCCGCATGAAATGGCAGCTCTGCACGAAATATAGAGGTTTTCATCCTGCACCTCCATTGCGTACCATTTTGATCTTATGAAACGGAAACAGGACATAAACATCCTTCCCCCGTATGTCTTCGCGCTTGAATGGTCCGACGCGACGGGAGTCATAGGATACTATACGATTATCCCCCATCAGGAAATATTCATCATCCTTCAGTGTCCGCTTTGAAAAATCCTCAGTAAAATTATTTCCATGACTGCGAATCTGATTTGCATAATCATTGTCCAGATAAGGCTCTTCGATCGGCATGCCATTCACATATACAACATCATCCTTTGCATAAATCGTATCACCCGGCAGCCCTATGACACGCTTTACCCAGTTTTCATTTTTCTCTTCATTGTATACCACTACAACATCAAAGCGTTTGATATCCTGAAACCTTGCACTGAACACATTCATGAGACCGATTTCTCCGTCCTCCAGCGTAGGGTCCATGCTTCTGCCATCGACACGCACCGGCTTGATAACAAAATTTGTTAACAGAAAGATGCATACAAAGCAGATGACAAAGGTTTTCAACAAATCCAGCAGCTCATATTTCAAGCCCTTCTTTTCTTCCTTTTTCTTTTTTGGCTTTATGTTTTCCGTTCCATCAATGACTGCCTGGAACTGTTCTTCCTTATGTTCTTTTTGATCCATGGTACTCTCCTTCCTTAACGGCATGGTTTAATTATAGCACTGCTTTTTTAAAACGAAACTCTTTTTTTGAATTGTTAAGAAAACCTTTTGCATATCATCTGCAAGCCACTTTACAAAGGATAACATTTCCAATAATCAAAATACGTAAAGAAAACAGAGAACTGTTTGAACTGCCCCTGCTTATCCGCTATAATGAAGATAGATGGCTCCATATCTATCGTATCACAAGAATAATGAAATGAGGTGACGCCGATGCCTGATCAGAAGCAATTCTGGGATCGTCTTGATAATTACCGTAATATTCTGGATTCACTTCCAAATCCGGTCATTGTTACAGATATGAATAAAATCGTACGCTATATCAATGTTGCGGCAAGAGCGATTGTTCCTCCTCCTTATGAGAAGCTGCTGAATCAGCCCTGCAGCAATTTTCATACACCCTATTGCCATACGGATGACTGCTGTATCCAACGCTTCCTGCGGAATGAAAAAGGTGTAATCCAGAGCGGTCCCGGGGATATCATCAACCGCGTTGATATTTCCTATCTCAGGGATGAGCAAGGCAATAACATCGGCTATATCAATGTATCTACGGATGTTCGGGAGCTTGTTGAGGTACAGCGTCAGCTGAAAATCAGTCAGGAGCGCTATGAGATTGCTTTGCAGCAGGCCCGGACCGCATTGTGGGAATATGATATTAAGGAGCATACAATACAGCGTATAGATACTATGCGTGGACAGTTTTCTGAAATTTTTCCAAATGAGGGCATCATTGAAGGCGTACCGGAATCCCTGATTGAACAGGGTATCGTATTTGAGGACTCCATCAAAGAAATACAGACCATGTATGCACGGCTGAAGGAAGGCTTAAAAAAAGTATCCGGACAGTTGCATATGCGTAACAGAAACGGGGAAGAACGCTGGGTGGAAATCTGCTGTACCACTATTTTCGATGATGCGGGAAGAGCAATCAAAGCCATTGGAATTTCAAAGGATATCAGTGAACAGAAGCAGCTGGAAAACAGCTATCAGAACGAGTTGGGCCTTCAGGAAGCCATCTCCACAGGATTTCTCAGTGTTTTTGAGGTCAATGTCACAAGGAACAGCATCACCATCCTTGATAAAAACGCAAAGGGAAAGCTGAGAAAGCCCCTGTCTGAGGATATGTATGAGGAAATTTTGAAAACCACCCTGCAAAGGGTGCATCCGGATTTCAGGACAGCTGTTTTTAATGCATTAAACTGCACTGCCCTGACGCTTGAATACACCAGAGGAAAGCTTGAATATGTTGTGGAATACAAAAAAAAGGCAAGCGGCAGCTATCGCTGGATCAGTGCCAGTGTTCATCTTCTAAAAAAGGAGGGGAACAGCGATCTGTTTGCACGTATTTTTCTTAAGGATATACAGGATCAGAAGGAAAAGGAAGAAAGGCTGCAGGAAGAGGTTCAAATCGACGCGTTAACCAATACCTACAATCGAAAAGGTTTCATGATGCATACTGATGAACTCTTGAAGCAAAAGCCGGAACAGGTCTTTGCGCTGATGACATTGGATATCGACAATTTTAAAGAGGTCAATGATACGTTTGGACACCTGTATGGGGACGCCGTTTTATCTGAAACAGCAAAGAAAATAAGAGAATGCTGTCCGCAGGATACGCTGGTGGGGCGCCTGGGAGGAGATGAATTTGTCGTTCTTTTTTCACAGCTGGAGAAATTTGATGATATAGAACAGATTGCGGACCAGCTGCGGCAGACCCTGATGAATACCTATACCGCAGGAAATCATATGGTACGTACAAGTATATCCATGGGAATATCCCGCTATCCGCAGCATGGCGCTGTTTTCACTGAGCTTTATGATAAAGCGGACACTGCTATGTATCACTGTAAAAAGAATGGCAGAAACAAATGGTCCATATACGAGGAGAAAATGAAACGCTACCAACAGATTGTGGAAACGCTTGATATTGATAGTGAGCATGATACCCAGCTGAATAAACCCTTTGAAGGAAATATCGGAGAATACGTGTTCCGCATCCTCTATCGTAGAGATCAGCTGGATTCTATGACAATACGTTCCATTCTGGAGCTGGTCGCGCGGCATTACAATATGCAGTATTTCTATGTCATGGATTTTGACAGTGAAAGCAATACGCTGTCCCCTGTCCTGTTTTGGAGTGAAGAGAATAAAAATCTGTATGAAGCATTACTTCCGGAAGAACAGGCATCTGTCCTTCACTTTATGGAATCCCTGCATACAGAGCATGATCAAATCCTTTTTATGGAAAACCGGGAACAGGAGTGCTACGATACGCTTCCAAAAGAGATATTGGTAAAGCTGAACATACATGCCGTTGCACATATGATTGTTCCTATTTCCTCCCATCGCGATATTTTGATTGGACTGGCGGATTTACAGCGGAATCACAGCTTTAATCGGGAACAGCGCAATGATATCCGTACCGTATTTGAAGTGATCGTCACCTTCCTTCGGGACCAGCGGCAGCGAAAGCTTCAGAAAAAATATACAGACACACTGCTCTCCCTGCTGGACAACCTCGGCAATGCCGTATATGTGATTGATCCGCATTCCTTTGAACTGGTCTATTTTAATCAGAATCTTTCACAGGTTTTCCCGGGTATTGAAACAGGCATGATCTGCTTTAAGGCTTTTCGAAATAAGGAAACACCATGTGAGGACTGTCCAATCCGACAGCTATCCGCCAATAACAGCTCTGCTGCGGCAGATATTTATAACAGCAGGATGCAGGCTGTAATCAAGACAAGTGCAGCCTATGTGGAATGGTATAATCACCGGAAATATGTGCTGTTATCGTGTATCGATGTCACAAAATACAAAAACGATCATAGCGAATGAGTTTATTCAGAAGAAGAATAGACTCTTTTCCTATGATGAAAGGGAGACTTGTTTATGAATATGAAAAAGCTGGATGATTTCCTGTATGCCGATACAAAACAGGAGATATGGCATAGGGAGCATCCGAATACCTTCAGTGATCGTTATCAGGGCCTTGAATATATCCTCCGAAATGATGAAAAGGTATTCTTCTTTGATTTTACGGATGAGATGCTGATTGAAGATATCATGATTATAAAGGAATCCCGTTACACCAAGCTGTATCCGCATTTTCACAAATATATGGAGCTGAACTATATCTACAGCGGAGAATGCATTTTCACAATCAATGACCAGAAGCTGTGCATGCAGGAGGGAGACATCTGCCTGTTACAGCCGGGCGTTATTCACAGTGCAGAAACCAAGGGAAGAAAGGATATCGTAATCAACATAGCCTTTAGTGATAAGTTTTCTGCGATGGAAATGTTTGACGCCATGAACAGCAAACCGATCATGTCACAGTTTCTGCAAAGCTACTTTGATAAAAGCAGGCAGCAGGATGAATTTTTGATATTTAAAAACATGGGGAACAGTCTGCTTTCGGATACATTGCTGAGTATTTTCTACATCTATTTTACAGAGCGGCCGATGAATTATGATGATATGATGAAGCAGTATCTGAAGCTGCTGTTCCTACATCTGGCAAATGCGACGATTGACCAGGCTGTTTCAAATTTCAAGGAGGAAAATGATGAGGTCGTTTATCGTGTTCTTACCTATATCAGTAAGCACTACGCCTCCTGCAGTCTGCAGAAAATAGCGGATGAACTCGGCTATAATTATAATTACGTAAGTAATCTTATTCGCAAGAAAACAGGAAAAACCTTCACGGAAATCAAGACCGAGCAGCAGATGGAAACGGCGAAGCGGATGATTCTGAACTCTTCCCTTCCCATTTATAAAATTATGGAGCATTGCGGGTTCAATAACCAGACATTCTTCTATAAAAAATTTGAAAGCATCTTTCGCTGTTCTCCTTCCTCCATGCGCAGAAAATAAGAAATGACAGTATTCACTACCTGTAAATATGACGGTCAATGAGTGAATAAATGTCATTTTTTTAGGCTTGGTATTCGCCTATAATAAAGACAGATGATCATCTCAGTAAACGTAAAGGAGAATATTATGAAAGGATTTCCAGAAGATTTTTTATGGGGCGGCGCCATCGCCTGCTCACAGGCAGACGGTGCGTTTAATGAAGGGGGAAAAGGACTCAGTACACAGGACTGTCGCTATTTTGACGCTGCCTGGGATTTTGATACCATATATAAGAAGAACGCCTATGTTTCCGATATCCGAAAGGAAGATTTTCAAAAAGCGATACAGACCGCGGATACTGCGCATTATCCACTGCGAAGAGGTATTGATTTCTATCATGAATACCCAAACGACGTTAAACTCTTCAAGGAGCTAGGATTGAAAATTTTCCGTACCTCCATCTGCTGGTCACGAATTTTTCCAAATGGAGACGATGCAGAACCGAATGAAGAAGGGCTTCGATATTACGATTCCCTGTTTCAGGCTCTAAAGGACAATGGCATCAAGATATTTGCGACCATCATGCATTACGATATACCCGTTAATCTTGTTGTAAAATATGGCGGATGGAAAAACAGAAAGCTGGTAGACCTGTTTGCACGTTATGCTGAGGTGTTGTTCACTCGCTATAAGGATATCGTTGATTACTGGCTTCCTATCAACGAAATCAATGCAGCGCGGTTTGCTCACTGGGATGGTATCAGTATCATTGCAGATCAACAGGAGCATCTGGACCAGACTGTTTTCCAGAGTCTGCATCATCAGTTCCTTGCCAATGCAAGGGCAGTGGCCTTATCCAAAAAAATCATCGGCAAAAAGAATGTCGGGGCTATGGTCGCAGCCTTTACCATATATCCTGGGACCTGCGATCCAAGGGATGTCATGCAGACGCTGACAGATCAGAGATATTCCAATTATTTCTATTTCGATGTGATGGCCAGAGGCTGCTATCCCGCCTATATGAAACCGCTATTTGAAAAGCTGAATGTTCATATACAAATAGAGGATGGGGATGAGGAACTGCTGCGAGACAATACGGTTGATTTTCTGTCTTTCTCCTACTATGCCTCTCAAATCGCCTCGGTTGATGAAGATTTTGAGGTCACAACCGGAAATATGGCAGGCTCTGTCTATGCCAATCCTTATCTGAAAAAAAGCGATTTCGGATGGTCTGTGGATAATATGGGGCTTCGCATTACACTGAATAAGTTATATGACCGATATCAGCTGCCATTGTTTGTCGCAGAAAACGGACTCGGTGCCTTCGATCAGCTGGAGGACGGCACTGTTCATGATGCCTACCGCATCGAATATCTGAAGAACCATGTGGAAGCTATGCGAGATGCCATTGCGGACGGAGTGGATCTGATTGGGTATACCATGTGGGGGATCATTGATCTGGTGGCCTGCGGACCTCTGACAATGGATAAGCGCTACGGTGTTATTTATGTCGATCGGGACAATGAGGGCAACGGTTCCAATAAACGCTATAAAAAGGATTCTTTTCACTGGTACAAAGTATGCATAGCCTCTAATGGCAAGAATATATAGAAAGGAGCCCTATGAATAAAAAAGAGATTGCTGGGGCAATCATAGAAGCATTAGGGGGAAAAGAAAATATTACCAATTATACGCACTGTGTTACACGGCTGCGATTCAATCTGGGAGATGAGCAGAGAGCTGATCTTGACAGGCTTGAAAATATCCGTGAAATCCTCGGGACAACAATACAGGGCGGGCAGTATCAGATTATCATGGGTACCGCGGTCAATGATTATTATGAAGAAACAGCAAGACTTATGGCGGGAAGCAATTCCGGTGAAATAGAAAAGAGCAGCAAAGAGAAGTTTTCGCCTATGCGCCTGCTGGATGTTTTAACAAGCATCATCGCTCCAGTCATTCCTGCCTTCTGTGCTTCCGGTATGCTGAAATGCATCTGTCTGCTGCTAACGACAACAGGGCTTCTGAGCGGTGAAGAGGGAATTTACACAGTTCTTGAATTCATGTCGGATGCTGCCTTCTATTTTCTTCCGATTCTTATCGCCATGTCAAGTGCAAAGCGCTTCAAGGTAGACCAGGGTCTGGCCATCTGTGTTGCCGGTGCCCTGCTGTATCCCAGCTTTGTAAGTCTTGTCAATGAGGGAGGAGCACTGGATATCTTCGGTTGGAGTGTTCCGATGTATTCCTATGCATCCTCCATCTTTCCGGCATTGTTCGGTGTGCTGCTGCTAAGCTATGTATACCGCTTCTGGGATAATATCATTCGTTTTGATTCTGTTAAGCTTCTGCTGGTGCCGCTTCTGTCTCTGCTGATTACCGTACCGCTGACCCTGTTAATTCTGGCTCCGCTTGGCAACTGGGGGTCGGTTCTGCTTGGCGATTTCTTTTCGTGGATGATCGGTGTATTCGGGCCTTTTTCCGGACTCATCATTGGATTTTTACTGCCCGTTATGACACTGACAGGTCTTCATCAGTCTTTATCCCCTATTGAACTGGTGGAGCTGACCGGTGCCGGCTATTCCATTATTCTGCCGCTTGAATTTTTCCACAATATGGCCGAAGCGGGAGCTGCACTTGGGACTGCGGTATCGACAAAGGACAAACAACTGAAGGCTGTTGCTGTCCAGACCGGATTCACTGCGTTCATAGGAATCAGTGAACCTGCATTGTATTCCGTTATGGTGAAAAACAGATATTCCATGCTGAGTGCCATGATAGCGAATGGAATCGGAGGCTTCTTCGGGATTCTGTTCGGAGTAAAATGCTTTGCATTCGTCTGGCCGAATATTTTCAGTATACCTTCCTTTATGGGAGATGGTGTTTCCTCTCTTGTAACGCTCATTTTATGTGCGGCTGCCACATTTGCCGTCGGATTCATCCTGCCTGTTGTGTTTGCTAAAATGGGACTGGGTACGAAGAGAAGTATTCCTGTTCAGGCACCTGTCAGCGGTACATTGATTCCGCTGCAAAGTGTAAATGATGAGGTGTTCTCCAGAAAAATGTGCGGGGATGGAATCGCCATTCAGCCTGATCAGAATTGTATAAATGCGCCATGTGATGGCAGCATCATGGTTGCGATGAAGCATGCCGTCGGTATCCAGATGAAAAACGGCAGTGAGCTTCTGATTCATGTCGGCTTGAATACATCCGGAATCACGGACAGCCGCCTGCTGTGTCAGGTAACGCAGGGGGATGTTGTGAAAAAGGGACAGACGTTGATTACGTTTGATAGAAGTGCTCTAAAGCAGGAGGGCTTTGATACGACCTGCATCATTGTGAATACGAAGGGGTCAATAGAGCATTCCACAAAAAAGCAGCGGATCGTGGAAAAAGATATCGTTTTCTATTGCTGATGCATGAAGGATTTCTTCGTGTAAAGATCAGAAGAACAAAATATCTATATATAACAAATAATAATCCTCAAAAGTCTGTAAGGTGTATCGAGGAAAGTAAGTTCTCCACCATCCAACATTTTTACAATTTTCATTTGATAAAGGCTCGCAGGGTCGGTCTAAACACATACAGGAGGTTACCAGCATACTTCCCAATATTCCAAAGCCAAGGTACATGTCACAAAGTCAGTAACAAGCATTTGCGAATATATGAATCATCGAAACAAGAGAGTTCAAGGCTATTGATGTTATCATCAGTACTTGTATTCTCTTTTTTATTTTTCCAATGTAAAATACTAACTGTCTTTGTGTAGAAAGATTTTAATTTTCAAATCATGCTGAAGTGATTGATGTAGCCGATTACCAATGCCCGGATATTGATGATGCATTTACAGATATTATTGCCACATCCATTGTAACTACTATACTCGATGAACGGCTGGCAGTTCATTATGAGCGTGTGACCGGTCATGATCTGACAACAAGACGCTATTACCGCCAATTCGCATATTGATGTAATTCTCAGCTTATATGGCAGAGACTCTGCTGCTTATTCGCATATGATACAAGAAAAGGAAGCAATGCAATCCCCATGTTCTCATACGGGGTGCATGCTTCCTTATTTAAATACAATTTACTCCAGAAATTCCCTCAGCCGTTTTTTTTCTGTACCCTTTTTCTTGCACCATGTTTTTGCCTGCTCTTCCTGTATAAAGCTTTTTAAAGGAGTCAGATCACTATCTTTGCGATCAAAGGCCTCCAGTGCAAAATAATACGCCGGCTTGTCCTCATTGTATATGATAACAGGGGCAATATCATGTATCATGAAATAATAATTCATCAATGTCCTGCCTGCTCTGCCGTTTCCGTCCGCAAAGGGATGTATATGTTCAAACATTGCATGAAGATATACTCCAGCCGTAAAGTAATCTGTACCCTGATATGTATTAAGCTCCGACAACAACTCTTTCACATCTGATTCAACTTCATGAGGATAACTGCCAATTTCATTCTTACCGGATACATAATCATGTTTTTTGAATTCTCCCGGCCGTTCTTGTTTATCATGGTAACGAATATCATCATACGTACCTTTCATAAGCTTATAATGTATGCACTTGACAAAGCTTATATCCAGAGCTTTTTTTTCTACGATAAGCGGTTTTAAGTAATTATAACAATGCACCTGATTTTCTATTTCATATAATGTTCTCAAATCACCGGTATAACCGTTCACAGAGCCCTTTTCAAAAATATCTCTTGTGTCATGAAAATCGATTCTTTCATTTTCTATTTTATTTGAATGATACGCGAACAGAATTTTAAAATCATAGAGACTTGCATCGATTTCTTCCAGTGAGCTAAATGACATATGCTTTACCATTGTGTATACCTCCGCATTTCCTGTTCATTATACCACATATCCCATATGTGCAAGTATAGATTCTTATGCCGTTTATTGTCTTTTCAAACAGCCAAATAAAAGGACCAGATGCTCTGATCCCTTATTTACATGTTATATACACTATTGAGCCCACTGTGTTTTTCATCGCTCCATCATGCTGATTGACTCAATTCCCACACTTCCGCCTCTAACTACCTCGATGTCCTTGAATTCCTCTTTCATCAGCTTGACAACTGCATCATTCTTCGTCGCTGTCTGTACAAATTCAAGCAGAAGGCTGTCTCTGCCATAATCGATCACCTTTGCCTTGAATGTCTGCGCAATCTGAAATAGTTCTGTTTTTTCCTGCAATGAGCAATTCTGTACCTTAACATATAAGATTTCCTTCATCCTCACAAAGATATCCGTGAAATCTATCACTTTGATAACCTCCACCAGTCGGTTCAGCTGTTTTTTTATCTGTTCAAAGGTTTCATCATCACTGACTGTCGCTATCGTCATTCTCGATATCGTGGAATCCTCTGTTGTTCCTACGGTAAGGCTGTCAAGATTATATGATTTCCCGGAAAATAATCCGGAAATCTTAGACAAAACACCTACCTGGTTTTCCACATACAGCGATATCCAACGTTTTTTCATACCGTTTCCGTTCATATATCCACTCTCTCCTTCCTGTTTCAGCATCCGTTTAACAATCCATGAGCATGTCCTTTAAGGTTCCGTTTGGCTGAATCATCGGATATACAAGATCCTCCGGATTGATGATAAATTCGATGATAACCGGCGTTTTTTCGCTGCTCATCGCTTCCTTCAAAGCCGGCTCGATCTGTTCCTTTTCTGTTACACGAATTCCCTTAGCACCATAGCTTTCCGCCAGCTTTACAAAATCCGGTGTATACGTAGGGCAGGAAACCTCTCCGCATTTATTACGGCATGCGGCACCTGCACGAAGACAGGTCATGGCATAGCGCTTTCCATAAAACAGCTTCTGCCACTGCCGTACCATACCCAGATTGTTATTATTGAAAATGCAGGATATGATAGGCAGCTCTTCCAGAACAGCTGTTGCGATTTCCTGAATATTCATCTGCATTCCGCCATCTCCCGAAATGGAAAGTACAGGAGTATCCGGATTTCCTATTTTTGCACCGATGGCTCCGGGAAGACCATAGCCCATCGTTCCCAAGCCGCCGGACATCAACAGCTTCTTCTTGTTTGTCAGCTCGATAAATTGTGCTGTAAACATCTGATGCTGCCCGACATCGGTAACAACGATCAGCTCCTCAAATACCCGGTTAATGGTTTCAAGAATATCCTGTGGTGTCAGATACGGCTTCTTTTTCATCATGAGTGGATGCTCCAGCTTCCATTCCTCTATCTGATCCAGCCATTTCTTTGTATTATATTCACTGACATACTCCAGCATTTTATCAATTGCTTCCTTGGCGTCCGCAACGATAGGGATATCTACCTGTATATTTTTAGAGATTGCGGCGGTATCAATATCAATATGCACAATTTTAGCATTCGGAGCAAAGGAATGCAGCTTCCCTGTAATCCGGTCATTAAATCTCGTACCGATGGAAAACAGCACATCGCATTCATTTACAGCCATATTGCAGGCATAGGCACCGTGCATTCCGATATTTCCCACATACAGCGGATGATTGCTCGGAATCGCGCCCTTGCCCATAATCGTTATTATAACAGGGATATTGGTTTTCTCTACCAGCTTTGTAAAATCCTCATTGGCGTGCGCGATATTCACTCCGCCCCCGGCTAGGAATAATGGGCGTTTTACCTTTCCCAGCATTTTGATTGCACGCTTCAGCTGTCCGATATGTACGCCGGTGCTGGGCTTATAGCCGCGTATAGCAACCTTATCCGGATAATCCGCATCCCCCAGCTCTCCCATAACATCCTTAGGGAGGTCAATCAGTACCGGCCCGGGTCTTCCACTCGCCGCAATGTAAAAGGCTTCCTTAATAATACGCCCCAAATCCTCTCGGTTGCGCACCGTAACTCCGTATTTGGTGATACTGCGGGTAATACCCACGATATCAACCTCCTGAAATGCATCATTTCCAATCAAATTCCGTGCCACCTGTCCGGTAAAGCAAACAAGCGGAACACTGTCATAATAAGCGGTGGCAAGGCCGGTAACCAGATTCGTTGCGCCCGGTCCGCTGGTAACGAGACATACCCCCACCTTCCCTGTGGAACGAGCATAGGCATCTGCTTCATGAACGAGAGCGATTTCCTGTCGTGGAAGAATGATTTTTATACTGTTCTGCTTATATAATTCATCACTGATATCGATCGTACAGGCTCCCGGATAGGCGAATATCGTATCCACACCCTCTTCCTGAAGCGCCTTTACCAATAACTTATTGCCACTGATTTTCTTCATATGCATACCTCCCTGATCTATCTTATTACTACTTTAACACAATACAGGCACTATGAAAACACTTTAAACCTGCATGTTTAAGACATTTTTGCGACAAAAATCGTAGGACTCAGCAAATTCAAATGAAGACACATGAAAAATGCTTTTTCACAGGCAGTTCATGTGCAAAGAAGCTGATGTAAAAAAACAGATACCATATGAAGTCTTAAATACTACATATACTATCTGCTTATATTATAGAAACATTTTGTTGCTCACACGAATTCAGGCATCTCTATATTCTATTGCATCAATACGTTAGAATTTCAATGCCGTGTTCCGTAACCAGCAGGGTATGCTCCCACTGTGCACTCAAGGAGCCATCCTCTGTATAGGATGTCCATCCGTTATCTGCATCGATATATAAATGGTAATCTCCGATATTGATCATCGGCTCGATTGTAAATACCATGCCGGGAGCCAGTACCATACCGCTGCCCGCACGACCGACATGACCGATTACAGGGTCTTCATGGAATTCCTTGCCAACACCATGTCCTGCAAAATCCACAACAACGCTGTATCCCTTGCTTGTCGCATATTTGTGGATGGCAGCACCGATATCACCCACATGGCCCCACGGCTTGACGGCATCCATGCCGATTTTCAGACATTCCTTTGTGACCTCGACCAGATTTTTTGCCTCTTCACTTACCTCACCGATCATAAACATACGGGAAGCATCGGAATAGTAGCCGTGAAAAATCGTAGAAACATCGACATTTACAATATCGCCTTCCTGCAGGATGATACTGTCATCCGGAATTCCATGGCATACCTCATCATTCACGGATGTACAGCAGCTTTTGGGAAAGCCCTCGTAATTCAACGGCGCAGGAATAGCACCATGGGATACAGTATAATCATATACCAGACGGTCAATCTCTCCGGTACTCATACCGGGACGAATATGCTTTGCGACATGATCCAGTACACCGGTATTGATATTCCCGCTTTTCTTTATACCAATTATATCTTCCTTGTTTTTAATCAGAGACCGATCCGGAACAATATGTCCTTCTCTAGCCAGTTGTGCAAGCTTTTCATCAAATTTTTCATGGCACTGCTTATATTTCTTTCCACTGCCGCACCAGCAGCGTGTATTTCTATGCATTTCCATATAGACACCTCTTTTCAACTTCTATAGTATAGCACTTATTTCTGTACTTTTCACATGAAAACATACGAAAGAAAGGGAAATAAAGGCCTTCTATATCTTCTATGCCTTATAGCATTATGCCTTTTGTATGACCATGTACGCAAAACATGATTTCCTTACGATACGGTTTTGGTATCGTGGTATAATAAGGATAAAGTTAAGGAGCTGATCATATGAAACGTTTGCCGATTGGAATAGAAGATTTCAAAGAACTGATTGACAAAGACTGTTATTATGTAGACAAAACATCATTCATTACAGACATCATCAATGAAAAGGTCGCATTATATACCAGACCACGCCGTTTTCACCGATATAGTGTCGAAACCTTTAGTATCCGACAAGAGGCGCGCTAGTAGCGGGTAAAACACTGAATATGAGCATGCTATATTATTTTTTCTCAATGAAGCAGAAGGAGAATGCTTATCTTTTTAACAATATGGATATCGCCAATCATACAGACGCATTACAATACCAAAATCAATATCCGGTTATTTTTATTACTCTGAAAGATATGAAAAAACACACATTTGAAAATCAAAAGGCAATGTTCGCTATCCTAATCCAGGACATTGTCAGAAAGAATCAGGAATTACTCGAAAGTGAGGAATTAAATATTTTCGATAAAGAACAGCTTTTCACATACTATCGGCGTACACGAAGTGATGTTGATCTGCAGAATGCATTAAAGTTTCTTTGTGGTTGCTTGAAGCAACATTATCATAAAGATGTTATCCTTTTGATTGACGAATATGATGTCCCTTTACAAAGCGCATATTTAAAAGGGTATTATGATGAAATGGTAGACTTTTTAAACGGTATGTTCAGTGCTGCCCTAAAAACAAATGATGCATTGGAAAAGGGAATTCTGACAGGATGCCTGAGAATTGCGAAAGAGTCGATTTTTACTGGCTTAAATAATTTTAATGTATATTCCATTTCTGAAGATCAATCCAGTACGTCCTTTGGATTTACACCAAAAGAAACGATAACACTCCTTGAAAATTACGATTTGAAATCTTATGAGCAAACCATAAAAGAATGGTATGATGGGTATCTATTCGGAAACAATGAGATATACAATCCATGGAGCGTACTTAAATATGTTCAAAAAATTAAGCAGGGAAACGATACACCGGAATCTTTCTGGGCAAATACGAGTGGAAATGATATTATATATCAGTATATTCAAAGAGCAAATTCACATATGAGGGAGGATTTTGATCGATTGACATCCGGTAAGATGGTTGAAAAAGCCATAAAACATGAGCTTACCTACCGTGAAATGGATAAAATACAGAACATTTACAGTTTTCTTCTATTTACAGGGTATTTGAAAGTCATAAAATGTATAGACGAAGAAAAGAGTATATACCAGCTTATGATTCCTAACAAAGAAATCAGCAGAATTTATACCCTCATATTTGAAGAATGGTTTCAGGAACAAACGGAGGCATATGCCAAGAAATTCGCAGCTGCCTTATTAAAGAAAGATGTAAAATCAGCAAGCAAAATATTAAATGACCTTCTTTTTACTTCAATCAGCTATTTTGACTATGATGAGAAATTCTATCATGGCATTCTAATAGGCTTGTTATGCAATTATCGCATCATGTCGAATCAGGAATCCGGTTTGGGAAGATTTGATATAGCGGTTGCGCCTCGTTCTTTAAGTGATCGGGGGATGATATTAGAACTAAAAACAGCGAATTCTCTTGCGGAATTAAAAAACACGGCAAAGCAGGCATGTATGCAGATAAAGGATAAACAATATATAGAAGGTAAGCTGGCGGAGGGATATGAGGATATCATCGGTTATGGCATCGCTTTTTATAAGAAGTTCTGTGTTATCGAGGCTTTAGAGGATAGCACTTCTACTATGTAAAATGATTCGTATTTAATACTTCATTATTCCAAAAGGATTGCGGGTTCGCAATCCTTTTTTTATCTTATTTCAAGATGCCTCTTTTCCCGCTTCCTTCTGCTTTTCATGCTCCTCCTGCTCCAGTTCCTTTCTGGCCAGTCGTTTAAAATCCGCATCTCTTGTTTTCCTTCTAGGAAGGAATTGTCTGGTAAAAGCTCCCTTTCCACGCTTTTTCACATAAAAATAGCCAAGGATAGAAAATGTTGAGGCTCCTATGAAATTGACAAGCAGATCCTCCATGGTATCGATCAGTCCGATATCAAGATACCCGTTGAAACCAAGCTCTTTTCCATTTACCACAACAGAATGGATGCCATCGATCGTAATCGGGATATTGCTGTTGGTAGGATCCAGCATAACCGTTGTTATACTCTGTACAATCGTATCCTTCTGCATATCCGTCCCCAGAAAGGTATCCATGCCAAATTCAAAGAATTCCCATATAACACCGATCGTCATGGAAAAGCAGAACGCAACCAGTGCCATAAACACAGGAGAAAGACGGAATTGCAAGCGATCATCATTATTCAACAGATCCACAAGCGAAAAGCCGATTGCTGCCGCAAGAAAGCCGTTCAGCGTATGAAGGATGGTATCCCACATGGGAATCAGAATATAAAAGGATTGGATTTCACCTAAAATCTCTGCGGAAAAGATAAACAGCAGAATGATGATTTCCAATGCTGTCGGCAGCTCGATTTTCAGCTCTACCTGTAAAAAGCTCGGTACAATCAGCAAAATCAGCGTCAACAGGCATAAAAATACATTTTCAAAGTTCCTGTTGAATATCTGAAGGATCATAACAAGAATTACAAGTGCGCGCAGTGTGAGGTATACAAGAAACGATTTCCTATGCTCCTTGATCTCCATTCTGATTGCTTTTTTCATTGTCTGGTATTTTTTCGACATAAAACACCTCCTGAATTTTTATTACAATCATATAGAATTCTGAAGGAAATTTCAACACTTCTTTTAAAATATCATATAGAAACGCAATATCCATCCGCTAAACGCCGGATGGTGTTTTTTATACTGTACACATTTGAAACAGCTGTTAAAAAGCAGTATTCCTACTGCTTTACATGTATATAGGTATGATACTGTTCTTTTTGCAGCTGATACAAAGGACGATACATCAGCTGATCCACCTCATCAAAGAACAGCAGCGTCCCCGGTATCGGCTGCAGGCGCTGGCGCACTGTATCACAGGACAGCGTTGTCGATAGATAATCCTGTCCCTCCTGCAGTGCTGCCAGCAGATAAGGTCCGTAAAACACTGCCGCAACCAAAGGATCATCCGGTGTGAATTCCAGACGGCTGTAGATGGAGAATCGCAGCTGCATCCGCATTGCTTCCTGCTGTTTGTGAATACATATATACCCCTGCTTCTCTGTATATGCGAGCGATGTCCCATCACACAGCAGGGATACTTCATCTGTCCAATAGGGTATGCGGATACGAATTTCACAAGCAGCCTCCCCTTGTATAAGTAGGTGAATATTCTGAGGCTCGCACATATCCAGATCCATGGTGACTTGTAAATTCCCCCAGTGCATCGTTGATGCCACGAACAGATTGATATACAGAATTTCGTCCGAATGAAAATAAATCGCTCTTGGATAACGGAAATGATTTTCCATTCCGGTACCATGACAGCAGCTGTTTTCATCCAATGCGCTCTTGCAGGAGCCGGGCTCCATGGGAAGGAAATACGTGCTTGCTCCCTCCATCGCCTGATATTCACTTGCCAGTATATGATTGATCATACAACGCTCATAATAATCCATATAGGCAACGTCCGGGTCATATGCAAACAGTTCGGCACTCAGCTTCAGCATATTATAGGAGGCACAGGTTTCTGCTGTGTTGTCATCAATCATGGCCGCAATGCTTCCGGGAGCGTGAAAAATTTCCCCCTCTCCAATACCGCCGTTTGCATAGCTGTGATCCTTTATGACCATATGCCAGAAGTTTTTGGCGATATCAAAATATGCCTGTACATGATTCCCTTCAAATATTTTCAGCGCACCCAGCACCTGTGGAATGTGCTGATTTACATGCAGTCCGCACAAAGCATCCACATTGCTTTGCATTGGTACAAACAGACGGTCATTATCAAACATTTGGGCAGCCTTTACATGATGAGGGTCACGGGTGTGCAGGTACAGCCTTGCCAGCACCTCGTTCATACCGCCATATTCTCCGGCAATATAAATGCCCCACATCGTTTTCAGCTGCGGCTTGCTCAGGCGGGATAGCCGCCGATAGACCCAGTCTCCCAGCTTCCGCGCAATAAGCAAAGCCTCCTCGATATGCAGCAGCTCATAACAGTCCAGCAGTCCTGCGAAATATTTATGCATTGTATAATAGGGCGCCCATATTTCCGGATAGCGGGAAAACCGTTCCAGCCTGTCATATGCAGTTTCATCAAAGCCGCCAAGATAGCCCTCCTGAAAGCCCTCCAGCTTTTCAAATGCCTGCTGACATAAGCCGAGCTCCTGTACCATATAGCGTGCCTTGTGCAGAATCAGCGGATGCGGCACACTTTGATAGCAGACAGCCAGAGCAGACAGATAATGTCCCGTGGTGTGACCGCGCAGCTTGCTGTCGGGATGATCCCAGCCACTCATTGCAGGGGCACCTTTGGTGTCCAATCCGCAGGCAGTACGGAAATTGTACAGCATCTGATCATCGTCCTGCACCAGCAAATAGGCCAGTCGGCGATTCTGTGCATCCCGAAAATCCGAATCCAGAAGTCTGACATCACCCTGAATTGGTGTCACCTGTTTTCTTTGTGCGGAAAGCTTCTTTGAAACCTCCTCCACAACCTCAATCACTGCCGTCACCTCTGCAGTATTATCCAAAAGGACACCCTTGAGCGAATAGGTTCCGCATGCAGGATAGCATACCTCCTCATTTCCCATCCAGTTCACCGTATGCGACAGCGTTTCCCCCTGCGTGGTGATCATAATTGCACAGGATGGCAGGGCGGTTCTTTTATTGAGCTGTGCCCGGACATGGATCGGATAAATATAGGAAGCCTCTATTTTCTGACTCTGCTCCAGAATGGTGACACTGTATTCTTTTTCATCCACGACATCATGATACTGGAATTTCCCAGTCAATGTGACCATTCGTTTCCCTGTACCGTTTTTTGGCTGAATCACTTTTCCGTTACGCTTCAAAAACCGGGTATCACTCGATGTCCAGGTAATGCGGCTGCCGTTAGCACCATATGCAGGCAGCGTTAAATCAAATTCGACAGTATTCAGATTCCCCAAATTTACTGCCTCGATATCTTCCTCAATACGTTCACGATCTGTTTTCATAATGTTCTCCAAATTCCGTCATTCATAACGTCTCTGCCGGTTCTCTTCCTATTTTTTATTGAAATGCTTTTGCGCAAATGTTTTACGATAAATGGTCGGTGTTACCTGTTCCGCCTTTTTAAAGACCCGCATGAAATATTTCGGATCCTCATAGCCGACCTCATAGGCGATGGAAGGGATATCCTTATCGGAATTCACAAGTAGTGATTTTGCATATTCAATGCGGTATTTCGTTATCAGCTCTTTGATGCTGATGCCTTCATTTTCCTTAAACATACGGGACAGATAGCTCTTATTGTAGCGGAATTGTTCTGCGATGGACTCCACGCTGATGCTTTCAAATGCATGGATGCGCACCCAGTCCCGTATCGGCTGTGTACTGTTGGCATTTGTCTTTCCATTAGGAAAATAGGAAAGATGTGTCTGATAGGATATTTCCATAAGAATGCTTGTCATGAAATAGTTCAGATATCTTCCATACTTTGTTTCCTGATAAATATCAAGCAGCTGGTTAAACAGTATATTCACGCGATTCATACTGATTTTCGAGGTATACTCCGGCAAGAGCAGCATTTCCTTGAAGGCATCGGTACTGCTTAGCTTTTCTACGGTATCTCTGTTCATTTTTTCAAAGGTGATGCCAGAGAAATGACACCAGAAAAATTTTAATCCCTTATCACTGTAGCGCACCCCTTCATGGCAGGCAAAGGGCGGTATAATCAGCAGTTCATTGGGATGTACCTCATAACAGGTGCTGTTGACCTTAATGGACAGTACCCCGCTGTATACGGCGATAATCTCATAGCTGTCGATGATACGGCGGTCGTGACGCCAGCGGTCATCGGAAAGAAAGATACCGACGCTTTCAAAATGCACCGGCTGATCGACATTTGTTTTCACATAAAACATACGCATAGCCTCCCTTATCATTTACATATACGCATCAATACCTGTTATCCAACGATGAAACAGCAGTACGCCAGAAAGCAGCAGCAGACTCATCAGTGGAAATAAGAGAAGCTGCCCGCGGGCATCATTAACCAGCTGAAAAACGAGAATGCTGATACCATTGGCGATTGTATTGGATTGCGACCAGGCAGATTGCAGCTGCGCCTCGTAGTTTTTCGGAGCAAGCCTTGCGGTCATGGAAATACCGGTGGGCTCACATAAATTCTGGGCTGCGTTGAGAAAAACAAAATACACCAGCAGCCAGAGCGGACTGTACAGACCATTTTGTCCAAGCAGAATCGGTATGGATACTATCGCATAGGCGGCACTCATGAAAAGCATGCCGAGAATAAATTTTCTGGAGGTAGGAACGCCGGTACGCAGCTTTTTTGTCCACAGCCAGACAAACAACGGTCCCATCAATATCCCGATCAGTGAGGAAATTGATGTAAAGGCTGCCGGAGCCACGGTGATACCAAACAGTCTGCGATCAATACTGGTTTCAATGAACACGGCTAATCCGGTATTGATAAAAACAGCAGAAAGAGCAATTACCACTTGTACTACGAACAGCTTGCAGAAGGGACGCATCCGCTGCCGCTCCTGCAAGGAAAGTGCAGCGTGATTGCGAATGCGAAGCAGAAAGACGATGGGGACCACAAAGGACACCGCGGTGATCCCATGCAGCAGAGCTTCAAAGCTTATCCAGTGATGCACGATGCCCACCGCTGCAAACAGGAGAACAAGCGTGCATATACCAAGTGCATACAGCAGCCGTCTGCGGTTTTGAATCACCGGCTGCCTGCGTGCAGACGCCTGATAAATACCGGGAAAAAACCGCTTCCTTCCCAACGCGATGGCAAGACCGTATGCATAGGCAGCAAGAGCACTGATCAGGAAGCCGGCATGATAATTTTGTAATCCGATCGTACCGATCAAAATCGGCGCAAGAAAGCCTCCCATATTATTCGCCATGGCATGCATGGTGAAGGCTGCATCTCTTCTTCCATTATCATCACTGCGATAGAGCTGACCAGTCAGGGATGCATTGCTGGCGCCCATAATGGGAAGCGACATCAGGACAAAGGCAAGAAATGCAAAGAAACGTCCCTGCTCCAGAGAAAAATGCGGAAATGCAAGCAAAAGAAACCCGGTTCCCTTAACAATGTTCCCGATCATCAGAGCACGTAAGGGCCCAAGCACATGATCTGCCAGCCAGCTTCCCGCTATCATGAAAAGAGAATTACAGGCTCCCATGGCGGCAATCATACTGGCGGCCTGTCCCTGTGTAAATCCCAAGCCCCGCGTATACGGCGTATACAGATAATAGATGAGAATAGCGTAAACACCGCCCCATGCAAACGAATTGAAAAAGTTCCCTGCTGCCAGAATCCCCAGTCCCCCCGGATGTCCCGCAAAGCTGCGATCATCATAAATGGCAGCCAGGTTTGGATTCTTCATAATCTTGCTCTCCTTATGAAATAGTGAATCATGCTATGTACACTATAACAGAAGCAAAATCGTACGTCGATATCATTTTCTTACATTAGGTGGACTTTTGTTACTATTTCATGAGAATAGACAAAAAGAGGAACCCTCATGACATCGCTGCATCCTATAAAGATTGCACAAAGATTCCTGCTTTTTATAGTAAATTCTTAAATTATAAAGCCTTATCAATCCTATCCCATAATCCAGAAAGCCTTTCAACAGCTTTCCGGTGGATTTTTTGTAGTTTCTATTTTCTTCATAAACGCGCATTGAATCGCTGTCTGCTTTTTACGATTCGCTGTAACGCTTCCTATCTGCATCAGCTGTACATGCTGATGGTTGCATGACATCTGGTCCTGTTATGTTCATAACTCATGGTGACAGCTATCCAAACCTCCTTCAGCACTGTAACGAATACAGGCGTAAGCCGCTGTTGCTCAGATGCCGTCAGCCTTCCCTAGCTATGCTTCATCGGTTTCCTTAAAACGGAAGCACAATAAGCTCTCTATCCGCATGTGTTAATGCTTCACAGCCATCCCTTGTAATCAGGAAGTCATCCTCGATCCGTATCCCGCCCAGACCGGGTACATAGATTCCGGGCTCCAGTGTGATAACAGTTCCCTCTTGAAACGCTTCCTTATTTGTTCGTGAGATAAAGGGTGCTTCATGAATATCCAGACCAAAGCTGTGTCCGGGACCATGGATGAGGGAATAGCCGCTCTGCTCGATAAACCCTCTGATTTTCTGTTCCAGATCGCAGCTGCGCACACCTGCTTTCAGGTTTTGACGTCCTACCTGCTGTGCTTCCTTAACTATGCTGTAGATTTCCTTTAGCCGCTCATCCGGCTCGCCAACAGCCACCGTTCGTGTAATATCACTGCGGTAATGCTCATACAAAGCACCAAAGTCCATTGTCACCATGTCCCCTGCTTGTATCACCTTATTCGTTGCGACCCCATGCGGCAATGCCCCACGTGCGCCACTTGCCACAATCATTTCAAACGAACAGGTCGTCGCCCCTCGTTTACGCAGCTGATATTCCAGTTCATTACAAACCTCCTGCTCACTTATCTGCGGACGCAGGAACTTCAGGATTTCCTGAAATGCTTCGTCCGCAATCCGACAGGCAGCCCGTATTTTGGATAATTCCTCTTCATCCTTCACTGCACGCAGACCTTCAAGCAGCTTGAAAGCCTCGATAATTTCTGCGCTTGTATTCTTTTTCAGTGTCTGAGCCTGTGCATAGGAAACTGCATCCCCGTCAATCCACACCCGATGCAAGGCAAGGCTGTCAATCAGCTTTCCCAGATCGGTAAACATATCGCACTTCCAGCGCTGTATAGCAAAGCCCTCTGTCTGTTCTGCCGCATCGCTCATAAAGCGGCCATCACTCATAAGGATAGCGTGCGTCTGCGTAAGTAAAACCTGTGCAACTCCTTCCTCTGCATAAAACCCGGATACATAATATACATTGGACTGACTGCTGATCAGCAAGGCATCCACACCATGCTTTCTCATTTGTTCTCTTGCTTCTGTAATCCGATCCAAAATCATCACTCCTCCTATATATGGTTTTCTATATTTCTACATCTATATAAACAGTCTAGAATTTACCCTTCAGCCAACTGTTCCTCCTTCGCAAACACGCTGGTAAGGCAAAGCAGACCCCGTAATCAAAGCAATAACAGGGCCTGCTTTCAGCTTAAGCTAAAGTGAAGTATACATGATATGCTTCCAAATCAATCTGACTTAGAGGAACAAAGTCAAGCTGATCCGCCGCATCATGGAAACGTGTAGTTCCCGGTATCTGATGAATCTGTTCTGCGAGCTTCTCCGGCTTCAGCTGCAGCTTCAGATATGCTTCTGTTTCATTTACTGCCGCAAGCACATATGGCCCATAGTGCAAGGATACCAGCTCTTTTCTATCCGGTGTTGCCTCCAGATAATAATCACAGCCAAACACAGCATCGATCTGTACCGTGTCCTCCTGCAAAAACAGATGCAGATAACCATCGGCTGCGGCTGTTTGCCCGACAGTCTTACCATTCATGCACACAGATGTACTGCGTGCCCACGACGGTATACGAATTGCCAGCTCTTTGCCATTCCCGCCGGTAACTGACAGAGAGATATTTCCAGGCTGATCCTCGCAAGCCTTCTGTGTGATGGTCATATTCTCTTTCGTTAGTGTAGAGGATACAAAGAGGTTTACATATACACAGCTGGAGGAATGATGATAGATGGCATCCCCGTAACGGAAATGATTTTCCAGCCCGGTACCGTGACAGCAGCTGTTTTCATCATCAAAATGCTTTCTTCCTCCCGGTCGCAGCGGCATGAAATACGTACTGCCTCCGGTAGGCCGCTGTTCTCCGCTGGAGAGGATATGATTCTGCATCGTCCGCTCATAGTAGTCCATATAGGCAGCATGCGGTTCATACTGAAACAGCTCATTGGTCAGCTTCAGCATATTATAGGATGCACAGCTTTCAGCTGTATTGTCACTCAGCAAGGCACCGATCACATTCGGCTGATGGAACATCTCGGTTTCTCCACAGCCTCCAATCGTGTAGCAATGAGCTCCTGTGACGATTTCCCAGAAATATTTTGCAATGCGATAATAGGTCTTATCCTTTGTCGCTTCAAATAGCTTCATGGCACCGATGATCTGGGGAATATGCTGATTCGCATGCATACCGCCAATCGCATCAATATTTCGTTTCATCGGATAAAACAGCTTATCGTTATCAAAGAGCTTTGCCGCTTCCAGATGCTCCTTTTTCCCACGCAGCAGATAAAGCTGTGCAAGGCTTTCATTCATACCGCCAAACTCTCCGGCGATATAGATACTCCACATCTTTTTCAGGGTCTTATTATCCAGACGGCTCAATCTGTTGTATACCCAATCTCCCAGCTTCTCTGCCATATGCAGGGCTGTATCCAGATGAATTTGTTCATAGCAGTCAATCAAACCGGCCAGTATTTTATGCAGCGTATAATACGGTGCCCAGATTTCCGGATAGGGTGTAAATTTCTCAAGCAGGTCAAACTGCTCCTCTGTATAGGCACTCAGAAAGCCTTCATGACAGCCTTCCACATCAGCGAACGCATCCTGACATTCCTTTAGAGACTGCAGCATATAATCGGCCTTGCGACGGATTTCCTCATTCTTTGTTGCGGCATAGCAATAGGCAAGGGCAGAAAGATAATGTCCGCTTGTATGCCCGCGCAGCTTGCTGTCCGGTGTATCCCAGCCGATCATCTGCGGTGCTCCCAGCGTATCCAGACCGCAGGTGGCACGGAAATTGTACAGCATCTGATCATCATTCACATGAAGAAGTACCTCCAGCATACGATCCTGAGCTTCCTTAAAGGAAGAGCCCTCCAACAGGGAAACCTCGCTTCTGGCAAATTTTTCTGCTTTTTTCTCAAGAACGGTTGTATCCTTTTTCAATGACTCCAGAACATGGACAACGGCATGTACCTCTATGGCTGTATCCTGCAGCACGCCGTGAATATCCTGATCACCGAGTGTTTGAAAACACTGTACATCCCCATCATCCCAGGTGACTGCATGAGAAATCGTTTTGTGTTCCTTTGTAACCACGATGGCAACCGCTGGCAGCTTCACCTCTGTATTTGGCAGTGCCTCCACATCAATGCTGTAAATGGATTCCACCTGAATATCATTTTTCTTTTCCAGTACGGTTACCGGATACTCCCGCACAAGCTCTTCGCTTCCATAGGAGAAGATTGCTGTCAGAACAACCTCACGCTTTCCTTTTCCATAGGCAAGCTGGTGTACCCTTCCAGTATCCTCAAGATAGCGCACATCACTGGATTTCCATGAGATTGCGGAGCCGTTTGCCCCTTTCGCTGGAAGCTCCAGATCAAACTCCACGGTTTTCAGGTTTCCCAGATACAGGGCGGCAATATCCTGTTCTATGATTTCTATATCTTGTTTACTCATATTCTGTTTCCTTTCCTTGATTCTATCAGCGTCTGTTTCCGTGGATATCGTATGCATCCTCATACGTATCCCATGGGGCAGGCAGATATTGCGAGGAATATATTTTTTCAAAAAATGCATAGGCTCTTTGATCGTATTCCTTCAGCTCTGCACGGGTATTGACAGGACCACGGGTACCATCCCAGGTTCCATCCTTCCCTTCCTCCATGACATTGAACCAGACGGTAGACAGTGTCGCAAAGTATTCCTCATAATTGCTGATGGCATAGGTATGCGGCCACAGTCCTTCCTCTTTGGCAGCCGCATAGATGGCTCTGTATTCGTCTGCCAGTGAGGTATCCTTCATATAATTGATGCCAATCAAATGCACAGCATGTGCAAATTCATGCACCAGAATGCATTCATGCGTATAGCGTGTAATGTGTTCTCCTTCCAGAATATGCAATACATTTACCTCTGAAATGGAGGTTGTCGGTATTTCCATCGTACCGCCGAAGCCTTCCACAGGGCGGTGTAGGAACAAGCAGCCGGCACGGTGTTCGGGGATTTCATACGCATCCTCATCCTTAGCATAGATGGCAAGCTCAGCGCCGGCGCCTTTTAGGATTGCGCTGGCTTCCGGCAGCTTCAGCAGCATAAAATCCACAATGGGCTTTGCCATGGCATGTGCTTCCTCACTGACACGGCTGTTGGATTTTATCACAACACCGCAGGCGCAGGTGGTGAATTTTGTATAATATGGCTCATAGGTGATGGTATAGGAGCGCTGTGGATCTGCGGGAATACCCGGTACGTCAGTACTGCGGATATTCTTCAGTACCTGAATGCTGTATTCCTCCATATGCGTACAGTCAATCTCCTCGTTCATGAAATAGGTGGTCTTCCGTTTTCCTTCCTCGTAGACGGTTCCCCTGTCCCATTCCTCATCATCACTGCGCTCATAGGTGGCAATGCGCCTCCCCTTATGATATACACCGATATTTTCGCTGTACTGGGAATTAACAACAGCCTGGCTCCAGAAGACCTCCAGACGTCTGGTATCGATCATTCTGGCTTTTCGTATTTCAGGAATTTCCATATTCATAGCATCCTCCTTATACAATGGCGTCGATTTTCTTTGACATTTTCAACAGCACCAGACAGGTCCCCACTAACAGCACAGTCATGATAGGGAAAATCATCATCTGCTGGTCTGCTGTCACAAAGAATTTAAAGGCGATAATACTGATACCGTTAGCGATGGAATTGGACTGCTGCCATGCGGACTGCATTTGTGTTTCATAGGATGCAGGAGCGAGCTTTGCAGTCATGGATACACCAATCGGATTGATGAAGTTATCTCCAATGGTAAGAATAAAGTAATACCCCACGACCCACAGCGGAGAGAAGATGCTTCCCTTTCCACCGGTCAGTACCGGAACAGCAAGTACGGCATAGGCTGCGGCATTAACCAGTACACCGATGGAGAATTTCTTTGTGACCTTCAGCTTTCCGAATTTTGTAGAGCCCCAGACCCAGACAAAGAAGGCACCCATGACCAGACCTAGCAGATTATAGATTGAGGTGAAGGTTGCCGGGGCAAATTCAATCCCCATGAAGTTACGATCGATTTTCGCTTCAATGAAGACCGCGAGTGCCGTATTCAGAAGAACAGCAGACAGTGCAACTACACATTGTACACACCAGATTTTCAAAAACGGCTTCATTTTCGTGTGCTCTTCCTTTGTGATGTTTTTATTTGTGTACATTTTGTACAGGAATACGATTGGAATAACGAAGGAGAAGGTAGTGATGATATTCAGGATACCGTCAAAATTCATGACTCCCATACTTACTGTGATACCAATTCCTGCAAGCAGAAGTATTACAACGCCGGCAAACAGCAGCCCCGCTTTTTTCAGCTCTTCTCTGGATACCGGATTGGCTGGCTTTTCCCCTATCGTTCCAAAGAAGCGTTTTCCTGTAAAGAGAATGACCAGACCATAGGCAAGTGCAGCCATGGCACTGATGAAGAATCCCAGATGATAGTCGCTCATACCGATGAAGCCGATCAGGATCGGTGAGATCATACCGGTAATTGCATTGGCAACGTTGTGGATGGTGAAGGCAGCGTCACGGCGTCCATCGTCATCACTGCGATAGAGCAGCCCTGTCATGGATGGATTGGCAGCCCCCATAATCGGCAGGGACATCAAAATCAAAGACAATACAGCGAAGATTCTTCCCTGTGTTAAAGAGAAAGCCGGTACAGCGAGTAGTCCGAAGGATATCGCTTTGACCACATTTCCGACAACCAGTGCTTTTCTAGGCCCCAGTACCCGGTCACTCAGCCAGCTTCCGACAATAACGAACAGCGAGTTGCATGCGCCCATTGCGGCAATCATGCTGGCAGCTTCCCCCTGAGTAAAGCCCAGCCCTTTGGTGTATGGACTGTAGAGATAGTAAATCAGTATGGCATAGACGCCGCCCCATGCGAATGAGTTGAAGAAGTTCCCCGCAGCGAGTGCCCCCAGCCCGCGTGGATGTCCGAAGAATTTCCTGTCCTTGTAAACCGCCTCCAGCTGAGGATCAATCTGTTTGTTTTCATTACGTTCAGTATTCATATTCTTTTTCCTCACAATCATGTATACTTTCAAGAAGCTTTTCCCGGGTTGTCATGCGACTTGTTCTTGACACTTCTACTATAGCAAAGCGCTTACATGCCAGTCGACTCATATTCTTTACAATAGGTGTACTTTTGTTACTTGCGAGGGGAATAAATACAAAAAAATAAAGGAAGTATAGCTTTCAGTAAATTATTTAAAATAGAGAAGAAAGCGTTTTATAAATGTTAAATAATGCATTTATAGTGTTTTATTGCGCTTGTTTTATATTCTTCGTGCGATAAGAGAGACACGCCATGGTGGAGGAATGTTTAAATTGGTGGATAAATTTTACTTGTTTTAAGTGTTATGCCAGCTTTAACAGAAAGGGTTTTATGAGTAATTTATTACCTAGAAGGGCGGAATGTACTCTGGTTCATAATAGCTGCAGAAACAAAAAAACTGCTTGCTGTTTAGCATGCA
This sequence comes from Clostridium sp. DFI.1.208, assembly GCF_024463855.1. Lineage (NCBI taxonomy): Bacteria > Bacillati > Bacillota > Clostridia > Eubacteriales > Clostridiaceae > Clostridium > Clostridium sp. DFI.1.208. The sequence continues at coordinate 35,876 of NZ_JANGCA010000025.1, forward strand.
GTCTTTATTCAAGCGATTCTAAACTATGAATCAGCTTAGTTTTCATGATTTGGGAAGTATTTCATTCAGTGTATCCCACTGACCAGTGTAATTGTTATATGCTTTGACTCCTGTTTTTGCTTTTGGATTCCCTTGTATTTCACGTAATCCGCCTTCCCATCCGCCAATATTATATACTGGTAAATCATCAATCTTGTATTGTGGATATGATGTTAAATACACTAGATAAGTTTTACCTGCCTCTATCTGTATATCGTCCTCAAACATCATTTCAACATACTCCGGTTTATCATCTTTCATATTTCTGTCTATTTTACTTTGTTGTTCAGGATACAGACTTGCATAGTATTTATCAAATGGAATGATACCTCCCATACGCGTATAACCTATCGTTGCATTTACCTGAAGGTCACCTTTGTAAACAGCTAATATTTTCATTTTTCCATATGTGAATGGGTATATATACTCACTCGTATTTTGATTTATATTATCTCCGCCATCAATAGATTCTATATTTACTATTGCTATATCCGTAACTCTAGAATATATTTCATTACTATCTGATGGATCCCCGTCGATTTCTGCTGAATTTGGTATACTCATAACTTCTTTTGACTTAATTTTAGCATAAGCATCATATGGTTCATTTACCTCTTCAACAGGTTTACTTATTTGCTTGTTTTCTGTATGCTGTGAAGAACAGCCTGAACAGATAACCGCAAGGAGAATAAAGAGTACCAACAGTCTATTCATTTTCTTTATCATATCGTCGTTTTCCTTTCTCAGTAAATAGCGTTTATCGTGTCATTATCTGTTTTTTGCACGCGCTGCACTTTCCGTCCTTTTTTTGTTTGGCACATAATGCTGTTTGGATTTGAATTATAATGCGCAAGACCGAATGCATGTCCCATTTCATGTATAAGTGTACCTAATGCCTGATCATTGCTGAAGCTGGACTTTTTATAATTATCATCATTAATGTATATTTCTGTATAGAGCCAGTTTCCTGCATTGGGCTGCATCTTTTTTGAACTGCTGTTATAGAATAATGTTTCGGCTAAAACTCCAAATGAACCTTGGCTTGTCCAGTAACTATCCCTTTTTGAATATATATCCATTGAAGATCCATAATTGCTGCTTACAAAGCTGATATATATGGGATTATCGCCCTTTCCTGTATACATCCAGTTATTTGCCGCATTTTTTATAAAAGATTCCCAATATCCTGCACCTGAATTGTAGTTAATAAATATCGTGATATTCCCCACACCTGATGAATATCTACCGCCTAGTCTTGGTGTTGCTGCGAATATACTCCCCGTTGAAATGCTGTATACAATTGTCATTATAACAGCAATAACATAAAATTTGTGTTTCCTTTTCATATGCTTCGTCCTTTCCTCCTAGTATATGATTTTATACTTTTTCTGTATTAAAAAAGCAGCATAGCACTCATGTTTATTGACCATCTTCTTTAAACGATTGAAGAATGGTCATAATGACTTCAAATCCAATACTCCCTTTTTCACATATGTGTTTTTCATACTTACCCACCCACTTTTATATAATCATTATATCTGAAATATAGTATGTAATCAGACTTAAAAACCCTATTTTTTCATGTTATAATTAAAATGTGATAACTATATTATGTAAATGTTATGTTTTTAAAACTATCTCAGAAATTATTTCATAAATTAACTAAACAATTAAAATTAAAAAATACTGTAAACCCGTATTTCGTCCAGAGCTTACAGCATTTTATATATTCTATACAATTATCCCTAATTATTGAAATGAATAGGTTGTTACTGATGTAAAAACCTCTTGTGCCTTCAACAGTGTTTCACATGGATCGTGTAAATTGATTGCATCCGGCATAAAGGATGTCTCAATGCAGAATGCACAATGTCCTTTATACTGTGCATTCCCTTTTCCTGCATGTGCTTCCTTATAATCCGGAACATAGAAGTGAAAGCCCGGTAGGTCTGAGGTGATGCGCAGCCTGTGTCCACTCCGCGGATCGTATGCCTCCACACGGTGTTCCTGTTGTTCGTTGAAGAGAAAGTAATGATCATAGCCATTCGCATAACGAATTTGTTCATTCTCTTTCTTTCCTATGTCTGTACCGATTGCTTTTTCCTTTGTAAAGTCAAACGGTGTTCCTGCGGTTTCCTTAATAACACCGCTCACCAGGCGGTTTTCATCATTTTCTGCATACCGAGATGCCTGCATGCGCAGCAGCTGATGATCCACCGTTCCCTTTCCCTGACCCTGCAGGGCAAAATAGGAATGATTGGTGAAATTTACAATGGTGTCCTTGTCTGAAACTGCCTGATATTGTACGCTGAGTGTATCTTCGCATAGCGTGAACGATACACGGAAGCTTACATTGCCCGGATAGCCTTCCTCCATATCTCTGCTGAAATATTGCATAATGAGCGTATCTCCCTGTATTTCTGCCGCAAACAGCCGTGCATGAAAGCCTTCCTTTCCTCCATGCAGGGCATTGCAGGCATCATTGATGTCCAGCTTATAGGTTTTCCCGTTAAGGTCAAATCTGCCATTTCGTATACGGTTTGCACAGCGTCCGATTGTCGCACCGAAATAATTATCGAAGCGCAGGTATTCATCGATGGTATCATAGCCCAAGACAACATCTGTTTGGTCACTGCGACAGATAACAGAGGTAATGGTTGCGCCCATATTGATAATATTTACAATCAATTTCTCAGATACAAAGAATATTCTTTGATTTCCGGATATTTTGGATCAAAAATTCTGCTGGTAATCATAGGGAATCACCCTTTCGACTGCCCGTAATAGGCATCGGGACCATGCTTGCGCTTGAAGTGCTTATCCAGCAATACCTGCTGCATCGGCTGTGCACTTCCATTTTGCAGCATCACACTCACAAATGCCATAGCGGCGCACTCCTCCATCACAACGGCATTGTGCACTGCCTCAAACGGATCCTTTCCCCAGCTGAATGGTCCATGACTGTGTACCAGCACCCCCGGCATACTGTTGGGATCAATATTTTTCTGCTTGAAGGTCTCCACGATTACATGTCCGGTTTCCAGCTCATATTCCCCATGAATTTCCGCCTCACTCATTTGTCTTGTACAGGGGATATCTCCATAGAAATAATCCGCCTGTGTCGTTCCCAGCGCAGGGATCGCTTTGCCTGCCTGTGCAAATGCCGTAGCCCAGCGGGAATGCGTATGCACGGCTCCTCCGATATCTGGGAAGTTCTTATAAAACGCAAGATGCGTCATCAGATCACTGCTCGGCTTTAGCTTTCCCTCCACCACATTTCCTTCCAAATCACATAAAACGATATCCTCAGCACTCATGTCATCATACTCCACACCACTTGGCTTGATCGCAATCATGCCCTGCTCACGGTCGATTCCCGATACATTTCCCCACGTAAAGGTAATCAGTCCATGCTTGGGAAGCAGCAGATTTGCCTCCAGTACCCTCTTTTTCAGTTCTTCCAGCATATTCTGTCTCCTATTTCTTCAGCTTCCAAATCAGGTCATTCCATGTCAGCTCTTTTCGTAGCGCGGGAATCGTTGTGTCTGCACCGATATGGATAAACTCCATATTCATGATTTCCGCAAAATCCTGTAACACCTCTGCATCCAGATCATAGCTGATGACGGAGTGGTGCGCTCCTCCGGCATACATCCATGCCTCCGCACTCGTTTCCAGATTCGGCAGCGGTTTCCACAATACCCCTGCCACAGGCAGCTTCGGCATATCGTGCTCCTGTTTCTGACAGATAACATCATTGACAATCATACGGAAGCGATCACCCATATCGATAATTGTTGCCAAAACAGCCGGTCCTTCCTTTGCCTTGAAGGTCAGGCGTGCAGGGTCCTCGCGATCTCCGATTCCCAGTGGAACAACCTTGATTTTTGGCCGTTCCGCTGCAACACTTGGACACACCTCCAGCATATGTGCCCCCATGTTCATACCATTGTCCAGATCAAAGTGATATGTGTAATCCTCCATGAAAGCAGTGCCGCCCGATTTATCCGCCGTCATCATTTTCATAATGCGACATAATGCCGCTGTCTTCCAATCCCCCTCACCTGCAAAGCCATACCCCTTGCGCATCAAATTCTGTGCCGCAAGACCCGGTAGCTGACGCAGCTGCTGCAAATCCTGAAAATTGGTATGGAAAGCATTGTAGCCTCCATGCTCCTGCATGAATTTTTCGATAGCGATTTCCTCGCGTGCCTGATACCGCACAGCCTCTATCTTATCCGTATCCATATCATACAGACTTTCGTACTCCTTCATCTGTGCATCAATTTCCGCTTCACTGACAGCCTCCACATACCGGATGATATCTCCTACGCCGTAATGATCCACACACCATCCGAATGCAATAGCCGCTTCCACTTTATCTCCGTCCGTCACTGCCACATCTCGCATATTGTCAGAAATACGCATGACCTTAACGTTACTGCTCTCATACGCCCCAACCGCGGCACGCATCCACTTACTCATACGATTCCGCATTGTTTCATCCTGCCAGTGTCCACTGATCACCTTCTGCTGCAAACGCATACGGGCAATGATATAGCCATGCTCCCGATCTCCATGCGCCGACTGGTTCAAATTCATAAAATCCATGTCGATATCCTTCCACGGGATATCCCGGTTAAACTGGGTATTCAAATGCAGCAGCGGTTTGCGAAGCGCCTGAAAGCCGCGAATCCACATTTTGCTCGGTGAAAATGTGTGCATCCATGTTATAACACCGGCGCAGCTATCATCTTCATTGGCAGCGGTCAACGTCTGATAGATTTCCTCCTGATTGCGCACAACACTCTTCCATACGATTTCACAGGGAATGGTGGCATCCTTGTTCCATTCGTTGACCATCTCCTTTGTATGTGCATCTACTGTTTTTAAAACATCCTCTCCATAAAGGTCCTGACTTCCTACCACGAACCAGAATGTATATGTCTGCAAGCTTTTCATTTTCGTCTCCTCCTTATTCATAGCTTTCAATCCTAATTCTTCCGTTAAAGAAATTCCCCAACCGCCGTTCTTTTTTCAACAGATCCCTGCGATTTGTTTTCCATACGACAAAGCGATACGAATCCAACAGGAAATCTATGGTATCCTCATAGAGCTTTTCTGATCGTCTTTTGTACATATTCTTTAAGATATCCTCGGTAAGAAATACATCAGATTCCCTTCCTGTGTCTGCTTTATCACAGATATAACAGATATTTCCCATAGTTATTCCTCCTGCTGCCCTGCAGAACTGCCGCTTCCCAGATAACGGATAGCAGCACGTTCTACAAAAAGCTCCTTCTTATAGCTCGCTATATAGCTATCAAAGCCTTCCTGTAATTCCTCACTTGCCCGTATTGTACAATTCTGTGTTTGTGAAAATACATTTCGTTCCAGATAATCAAGCAAGCTGTTGTATCTGTTTCTGTTTAACCGGTAGGCCGCCAGTACCGCGCTTCCCCATGCACCGCCTTCTCCTGCCGTTGTCATCACACTGACCGGGGCATGCATTGCGGCTGCCATTATTTTCTGTCCAACCTCCGGCGTCTTAAACAAACCGCCGTGCCCATACATATGATCAAGCTGAACATGCTCCTGCTGAGTCAGAATATCCATACCGATTTTCAGGGTTGCTAAAGAGGCGTACAGCTGTGTCAGCATGAAGTTAGCCAAATCAAAGGTACTGTCCGCGCTGCGTACAAACAGAGGGAACCCCTTTGCAAAGCCTGTAATGTGTTCTCCGGACAAGTAATTGCAGGCTAATAATCCTCCTGCTGCCGCATCTGCTTCCAGCGCCTTATGGAATAGTAGCTGATATAAATCATTTTTATTGACAGCTTTTCCTGCCAGCTGCAATACCTCCTGAAAGATTCCTATCCAGGCATTCAGTTCGGAGGTTCCGTTGTTGCAGTGTACCATAGCAACCGGATTTCCTTCCGGTGTAGTGACCACATCAATTTCCTCATACATTTTTTTCAATGGCTCTTCCAGTACCACCATGGCAAATACGCTGGTTCCTGCGGATACGTTTCCACTTCTCGGCTGGATGCTGTTGGTGGCAACCATACCTGTTTGGGCATCGCCTTCTGGTGGACAAAGCGGTACACCGGGTTTCAGATCGCCGGTAGGATCAAGGAGCTTCGCCCCCTCCTCGCTCAACATTCCGGCATCCTCACCAGCCAAAAGAACCTTTGGAAGGATTTCACGCAGCTTCCATGGACATGCCGGATTCTCTATAGCCTTATCAAACAGCTCCAGCATGTGTGCATCATAGTCCTTTGCTTCTGTATCGATAGGAAACATGCCGCTTGCCTCACCGATCCCCAGCACATTGTTCCCTGTTAGCAGATAATGCACATAGCCGGCAAGCGTTGTCTGTAGTGCGATATCGCTAACATGTGCTTCCTTATTTAAAATTGCCTGATACAGATGGGCAATGCTCCAGCGCTGCGGAATATGAAAATGAAATAAGTCGCTCAGCTCTCGGCTCGCCTGCAATGTCATCGTATTGCGCCAGGTACGAAACGGAGTAAGCAGGGCTCCCTTTGCGTCAAATACAAGATAGCCATGCATCATAGCGCTGATTCCCATGCCGTCAAGATGATGCAGACATTCTCCATACTGTGAATGGTAATCTTTCTTCAGCTTCTGATAGCAAGACTGCAAACCGTTAATGACCGCATCCAGAGAATAGGTCCAGATACCGTTTTCCATTTGATTTTCCCAGTCATGATTGCCCTGTGCGATCACCTTATGATGATCATCAATCAAAACAGCCTTGATACGTGTAGAACCGAATTCGATTCCAAGGAATTGACAGCCCCCGGACAAGACGTTTTCTGTTTTTCTAATTTCCATATACAACCTCCAAGCTATCACTGTTAGCCCTTACACCATTAGTATAGTGTTTCAGAATGCTAAAAAAAAGAAATCCCTTGTTTCATCATGGACATTTATTGTCCTGACAAGTACAATATAGGAAAGAGGTGATAGGATGCTCGCGAATTTTGAACAGAGAAGCTATAAGGACTACGGCCGTGTATGGGTGGGCAGATATCGTAATCTGCATAATCTGGCGCATTGGCATCTGGAGCATGAAATCATTTATATTGAAAAGGGGCATGTAACCGTTTCGCACAATGATAAGGAATATCTGTTACAGCAAGGAAACCTGATATATATCAATAGCTCCCAGATTCATTACATCACCAGTAACGGTGATTCCATCGTCAGCATCATCATGTTTGACAGCAGCTTTCTACCGGAACGCATGCGAACCCTCGGTGTGCAAAATGCTGTTTTAAAGCAGGCATATTCCTTCCAGACAACCTTTGCTTGCATACAGCAGGAGCAGGAGGAGAAAAGGCCCTTTTATGTGGAAGCCATACACCATCATATGGAGCGGTTGTTGCTGGAAATCTATCGGGGAGAGGAATTGATTCAGGAGGGGGATACAAACCAGAATGAAAATCTGCCGGAATACAAAAAGCTTCTGTATGAAATACAGAAGCAGTATGCGGATATCACATTTTCGCAGGCCGCGAATAGAATGGGGCTGTCAGAATCCTATTTTTCAAGATATTTTCACAGAATGTCCGGTATGACGTTTTCACGGTATCTGAACATCATACGAATTGAGAAGGCCATCGAGCTATTGAAGGAGGATATGCTGAGTGTAACCGAAATATCCATGCGCTGCGGATTTGATACGATTCGTCATTTCAACCGCGTGTTTAAGGATATTACCGGGATGTCTCCGCGACAGCTGCCGAAGGAGTTCGTTTTATACCACCATACAACCAGGATGCTGCACGATAGCTTTGATCCGACGCTGGAGGAGTCAATACTTTTATAAAACAAAATGCTATCATATATTTTCATAATGCATCATTAAAGCACTTTACCTACAAAAGCTCAGCCCTTCTTAACCTATACATTGCAATAATCTAAAAAACAAATACAAATTTACGCCAAGCTATTATGAAAACTCCAGCGATGTGATGAATCAAGAATAGACTTATTCAGACAAAACGGAATTCGCTGTTCTGCTTTGCTTTCATTGAACGACATGCGCTTGTTCCTTTCAATCCTTATAAAAATCATCAAGGGCAACAAGTCTGACTTCATCATGCGCTGCTGTATATTTCATAACATCTTCATAAAATCCATTTTTTGAAAATAAATAATAAATCTATCTCTTCTTCTCTTTTTTAAAGGATTACATCCCCACCACCTTCCTATATTCTGATATAAGAAAGGTGCTTCTTTTCGTGTACGACGGTCCTGCATATACTACTGGCACATTTTTTCAAAAACAACTCCCATAAAATCATTTATATTATTTTTTACAAAATTTTATCTATAAAATATAATTATATGCACGCATTTCTATAATAATATTTTTTATTTCTTTTTCAGTTCAGTTCTATAGTCTAACAACGAATTAATTTTCAAAATAAGAATATTTAATGTACTAATTGTTTCACTACAAACATTAGGTTCTAAATCTAATACCAAATCAGATAGTTCGTTTAAGTTTTGCACAATTAAATGTTCGCATGAAAAAACAGCATCATTTTCATAACTAAATTCACTTTCACTATAAATTTTCTCAGAAAGGCATTTCATTTCGTATATTATTGCATCAAGCTCTTTACTATTCCTTATTTTTTTTATTTGTTTTAAAATATCATTAGTTTCCTGAATTAATAAATAACATTCTTTTTTCGTAAGGATTTCTTTACTATAATTAAGTTCAATTTTCCGATGGAATTTCCTTCCAACGAAAAACAGAGATAGAATAAAACAACCAAGCCATATATAACAGAAAATCCGAATAATAAATATTTCTGAAGTATTTATGATTTCATTGTTGAAAGTAAATATACCTTTCATTAACTTTTGTACATCTGGAAAGATCATGTTAAACCATATTTCATCACCATATAATTCAGGAAATACAATAAAAATGGTAATTATACCAACTAATATAATAATAATTGGAACAAAAAAAACTATCTTTTCTGATATTCTCTTATATATCCTAGATTTATTTTGCAATGTTTCGATACCTCCTAAGTAGTATAGGTATCCCTATATTATAATAAAATAGCGACATAAATCTAATTGATGTCATACCTTTATTTTCTGTCCACAACTTCCGCAAAATTTACTTCCCCCTTTATTAATAAATCCGCAAGTAGAACATTCTACAGTGATAAGAGAACTTCCACATTCTCCACAGAATTTTATGTTTTCTGATACTGCAGCACCACAGTATGGACATAACCTTTGCTTTATAAGTTCTCTTCCACATTCACCACAAAATTTCATTGAGGTATTATTTTGAGCACCACAATGAGAGCAAATGAGAGACTGTACAGAGGCTGCATGTGTGATATCTCTAAAACAATTAAAATTCTTTTCATTTTTTCCAGAATTAATATCTATAGAGTGATTTTCTGCAAGCTTCTCAATGATATCTAATGATCTACGTTGTTGGTAGAATTTTGAACCCAGTGCAAGTTCTTCTTTATACTCTCTCAATTTTTCATATTCTTCTGGGCTAGGAGCTATCGAAATACAATAAAAATTTTTTAAATCAATCCCAAAACGTTCAAACTCATCATCAAGTTTTTCTTTAAAAGAATCTGATAATTCAGCTAAATACTGTGATATTTCTAAAAAAGATACTTGTTTTTTTATCATGTAATCTGCAGTAATAGATTTTATTTTAGCATTTATTAGTCCATTGAAAAATCTTAATATAAGTAGGTGATTTTTTTGACTGCTATTTGGAATAGCTCCTATTATATTGGACACAAATAAGCGCGAATTTTTAATAGACATTCCATATTGCCCTCTTGCACCGATATTCAAAATCAATCCATATTTAGGATCCTCTATCGGTATTGGCGTTGAAGTCCCCCATTTCATATCTAGATTTACAGTTTTATTAACAAAGTATATTTCTGCTGAAAATGGGGTTTTACCTCCAAACGGCAGATTCACCAATTTATTTAAGATTGGAAGGTTTCCTGTAGTAAGTGTATAAGTACCCGGGCCAAACAAATCTAATGCTTCTCCCCCCTTAAAAAGAAGTGCTTCCTGACCTTGACTAACAACTAATTGAGATCCTAAAACGAGTTGATCCGAAGGATATTTATAAATTAACCAATGTGATTCATTTGAATTGCCAGTATACTTAATTCTATCAAAAACAGCCATATTTTCCACTTCCTTTTCAATACATTATCCTTCTCTTCGTATTTGCTTTTTTAATTCACGTGCAAATATGTTATACGACTTATCACTTTCCAAATCATTAATATATGAAAACACTAATTCTTCTGCTTCTCTATCTTCGTATTTGGCTAATTGATAAGCATATAAAAATATATTTAAAACCTCTGCTGCAGGTTTTGGTAAATGTTTTCCTGTTAAAAACCCTCCTTCTAACTGACACCAACGAGCACGTATTTTCCTGAATTTCGCCATAGCAAAGTATGCGCGCCAATCGTCAGGACAAATATCTACTGCTAATTGGGCAATCTCAGATTCATCACAGCCAATTACTCCACAGACTAAATCAAAAATATTATGACGATTTTCTCTTAAAGAAAGGTTATATGTCCTGATGAAAGCAGCTCTTAAATTATGATCTGGTAAAAACCGTGTCATATCAATAAACGTATCCATCTCCTGCTTTTCCTCTTTTGCAGCATTATATGCTTTTCTATATGCAGGAACAATAGATAAGTAACCTGTTCTTTCCCCGCCAGTAGAGGCATATCCAAGCCATGCACTCCAGCAATCAGGCTCAATATCTATCGCTCTTTTGAATTTACCATTCGCCCTTTTATCATCCCCAAGATTAAGTAAGGTGTAACCCTCTGTCAAAAGTTCCTTAACATCTTTTCCTTCATATCCATAAACATTCTTTGTGATATTTTGAGTGATTTTTTGAACAATCTGATCCTGTTTTATAACAAACTGCGAGAAACAGTGCTCACATGTTCCTATTTCATTTGAATTATCAAGAATTATATTACCACCGCATTGTTCACAAATCAAACTTATTTTAGCCATATGTATATCTCCTTATAAAGCGAAGATGAGATGAGAAAAATTATCACATATCTCATCTCATCTATTAACAAAATCACTATTATCCTAATCTTGATCAGTAATCGACATTTGTGTTGACTTATAGCCACTATTTGCTAATTTAAGTCCTAATTGACCAAATGCAGATTCAGTAGCTTGTTTTGCGGCAGTATAGAAAGCATTGCGTTTCTGTTGTTTAAATACATTACCAATAGCAGCATCAAAGGCCATAGTTGAAAATATTTTTTCCTGAATCAACAAATATGTTTCTACATAAAGATAACTTCCTACAGAGGTATTGGAAATCGCAATTTTCGCTTCACTGTCTACATCAACAACAACACATTGCTCTTTTGCAGCAAAAACAGCTCCCATTAGGCCTTTTCCACCCTTGAGTGTTTGAATTGTAGCCTTTAATGGGTACTGTTTTGCCTGTAATTCATTTAGTATTGCCTGCTCTAGTTGATCTCTTTTTCCTCCTGCATCTTCAAATATGTAACTGTCACTGCGTCCTGTAAATTTTGTATTAGCCATTTTTTCCTCCTATTGTGGGGATATTACGCTAATCATAAATAAAATAATATGTTTGAAATACAAATTTTACTTTGTATTTTAATCTACATCATTCTGAATACTATACTTTGTTTTCATGATTAGATTTATTTGTTATCATACTATTTAAATCAAGCGACTCTCCCACCCATTAATCGCTTACATTTTACAAAATTTACAAGCAATTGTCAATGATATGTAATTTTTATTGTTTAAGGTTATTGTTTAAGTCTCAAAAATATTTAACCCCGTCTAATTTCTAATTATTTTTAAATAATATCAAAGATTATTGTTTATTAATATAAAAACCATGCATAGGGCTGTTAAGCATAAGGGATTATGAGAAGCTATGAAATAACATACTTCTCATATTAAAGCACGTTATTTCATATATTATCGTCTTGAATAATCGACGAATATCTATCAAAGTTATATTTATGTTTATATAGCAAATCTAATACTTGACTCAGCAAAGAAATAGACTAACTTCTTTGCACCAATAAAGATATGAAAACAACAGTAATCTATAATCTTGAATAATCATCCTGGCTAAATACCACAGAAAAACAAGAGCTCTTTAATAATTTTTTTAAAATTAAGAAATCTCTTGTTTTATTTTCATTAAGTTAAATATTTTAAAGTGATTTTTTGAAAATCCTCTAACTTTCTTTTAATTGACTTTTAATCATAATATTCCTCTTAATACTCTATTTTTAGAACAATCCTTCGATATGCCCCTTTTCATCGATATCCATGTTATTTGCCGCAGGCACCTTTGGAAGCCCTGGCATCGTCAGTATCTTACCCGTTAATGCAACCAGGAAACCGGCGCCAAGACTCGGACGCAGCTCACGAACTGTAATTGTAAAATCCTTCGGAGCCCCATATACCTTTGCATCATCGGACAGTGACATCTGTGTTTTAGCCATACAGATCGGCATCTTATCCCAGCCAAGGGAAGTATACAGCGCAATTTGTTCCTTCGCCTCTTCTGTGAATGCTACTTCTTTTGCGCCATACACCTTGGTCGCAATTGCTGTAATCTTTTCCTCGATGCTCTGTTCCACAGCATACAGCGGAGCATAGCTGTTTTCCTCTGCACAAAGCTCCACCAGCTGGTTAGCAAGATCAAGCGCACCTTCTCCGCCCTTTGCCCATACCTGAGAAAGGCTCATTGGATGACAATGCTCTTTGCACCAGCCCTGCAGTGCTTCCACCTCTGCAGGAGTATCGCTCGCAAATTCATTGATTGCTACAATATAAGGCAGTCCAAACTGCTTCACGGTATCAATATGCTTTGCAAGATTTTCACATCCTGCCAGCATCGCCTCTACATTTTCATCCTTTAAATCCTCATACGCTACATTGCCATGCTGCTTCAAGGCACGAATTGTTGCGACAATTACCACAGCATTTGGCTTCAAGCCGCCGAAACGACACTTGATATCCAGAAATTTCTCAGCTCCAAGATCCGCACCAAAGCCTGCCTCTGTAACAGTATAATCCGCAAGCTTCAGACATGTTCTTGTCGCAAGAATGGAATTACAGCCATGCGCGATATTGGCAAACGGACCGCCGTGAATCAGTACAGGATTATGTTCCAGTGTCTGTACCATATTCGGCTTGATTGCATCCTTCATAACCATTGCCAGAGCCCCCTCGATACCAAGGTCCTTTACATAGATCGGCTCCTTCTTTGAATTAAATGCTACCAGCATATTGCCAAGGCGTTCCTTTAAATCCATTAAAGATGTGGACAGACAAAGAACCGCCATTACCTCACTGGCCACCGTGATATTGAAGCCATCCACACGTTCCACACCATTCGCCTTTGGTCCCTGTCCAATCGTAATGTGACGCAGCGTACGATCATTCATATCCAAGCAGCGTTTCCATGTGATGTTCTCTATATCGATATCCAGCTCATTTCCCTGATGAATATGGTTATCCAGACATGCGGAAATCAAATTGTTTGCTGTTGTAATCGCATGCATATCCCCGGTGAAATGCAGGTTGATATCCTCCATTGGTACAACCTGAGCGTAACCGCCGCCGGCAGCGCCTCCCTTCAGACCGAATACCGGTCCCAGACTCGGCTCACGAAGTGCGATCATCGTCTTTTTCCCCAGCCGGTTCAATGCATCCCCCAAACCGACGGTCGTTGTGGATTTTCCTTCCCCGGCCTTTGTCGGATTGATTGCGGTTACCAGAATCAGCTTACCGTCTTCCTTGTCTTCATTTCTGTGCAGCAAATCGAGAGACACCTTTGCCTTATAGTTTCCATAGTATTCCAGATCCTCTTCTCCTACACCGATTTTTGCCGCAATATCACGGATATGCTCCATTTTACATTCCTGTGCAATTTCTAAGTCTGTTTTAAACATAGCTTCCTCCTTGTAAATTTCTCTTATCCTTATTCAGTAAGCTTCATCAAGCCCCACAGATCATTCTGCTTCGCAAATACAACCCTCTGACTTGGTGCTGTGATACTTTCGATGCCTTCATACAAATATTCTTTCTGGTCCTTCGTATATAGTCCAATATACGGCTTTTTCTCTACCTTCACATAGGTATCATTCAAAACATCTGCCGCAGCATACGCAAAATCGCTTATCAGCTTCCCTGTTTTATCCATGATAGCCCATTTTCCATCCTTTTTTACAGCATTTAAAGCTTCCAATGCCATATGGGGACGATAAACACGCTCCTTCATATGTACAGCTTCATATACGGTTTCCGAATGCAGCTTTCCCTTTGTGACAAGTACAAAGCCTTCCTCTGTTCTACTATCCGCTCCGTCTTCCTCACCTGTTATTTTCAGATTAACCGGCAGGAAGAAGGCATCTGCCTTTATATCAGCACAGATCGTTTCCAAATCCGTTTTTTCCTCTACATATGCGGATGTATTCATATCATAGCGAATAGCATAAACATTTTCACCTTGATCATCAACATAGTAGCTGGTCTGCGGCCCAATAATTCCTGTCCAGCAGCCCTGATCATAGCCCTCAACATAGAGCAGCTGTGAGAGATATTTCAAATCTCCATCACCGCCTTCCATGACACCATAAGCATCATCCATGAAGCAGGCCTGAAACTTATACTTCATAGCAAGCAGAAGATCGCCCTTAGCATTTATGAAGCCTTCTTTGTTTCCATCATTCACAAGAAAGCCCTTGTCGTACAAAGCGATTGGGTCCGTTTCATATGCAGCAAACGGTTCTTTCACCCAGCTAATCTGCTGTATCTCCCCCTCAGATTCCTGCTCTGCTTCCTTCTTTGGCATCTCCTTTGATGTGCATCCAAGGAGTGCCATGCCTATGCACACAGATGCAAAAAGCGGCTTCCAGTTTCTCATAGCTACATATCTTTCTTTCCGATATCATTTCTGTAAAAGAGCTTATCACAGTGAATTCTACGCACATCCGCATATGCTTTCTCATATGCTTCCTCCAGTGTATCCGCTGCAGCACACACGCACAGAACACGACCGCCGTCCGTTACCAGACTGCCGTCCTTTTCTGCCGTTCCCATGTGAAATACCATCGAATTCACATTCTCAAGGTTTTCAATGACAGCGCCCTTTGTACTGGAAGCAGGATATCCCTCACTGGCCATAACAACACCAAGCGTAACCCTGTCGTCCCATTCCAGCTCTGTCTTGGAATGATTCATGATATTCTCAATCACATCACAGAAATCCGTTTTCAGCCTTGGCAGAATAACCTCTGCCTCCGGATCACCAAAGCGTGCATTGAATTCAATCGTTTTGATACCGTGCTTTGTCAGCATCAGTCCGCCATACAGGAATCCGGTGAATGGATGCCCTTCCTTCACCATTGCCTTTGCCATCGGTATCATAACAGAATTCATCGTTTCCTCTATAATGTCCGGTGTTATCTTCTTAACAGGAGAGTAGACGCCCATACCACCGGTATTTGGCCCTTTATCTCCATCATACGCCGCCTTATGATCCTGTGCAATTTCCATTGGAAGCACCAGCTCATCGCATACAAAGCAGATCAGTGAGAATTCAAAGCCCTCCAGGCATTCCTCAATGACAACACGGTTACCCGGTATACTGAACGCGATTTCGATTGCATCCAGTGCTTCCTTTAATTCATAGGCAACCGTAACACCCTTTCCTGCCTTCAAGCCGTCTTCCTTTATCACGATGGGCACACCCTGATGCTCCACATAGCCAATCGCATCCGCTTTATTGTCAAAGGTCTGGTAGCTTGCGGTCGGTATGCCATACTTCGCCATGATTTTCTTCGCAAAGTCCTTGCTGGACTCCACCTGTGCCGCATCCTTTGTCGGTCCGAAAATCTTTAGTCCCTCTGCCTGAAACGCATCCACGATACCCAGTGACAGCGTTGCCTCCGGTCCGACAATCGTTAAATCTATTTCCTGTTCCTTTGCAAATGCGGTTAAGCCCTTTACATCACTGTCCGCAATGTTGACACACTCCGCAAGCTCTGCCATTCCGGGATTTCCCGGAGCTGCATAAATCTTCTTTACCCGGCCGCTTCTGCTGACCGCATGTACCAGTGCATGCTCTCTTCCGCCTTTACCGATTACCAATACTTTCATCAAACAATCGCTCCTTCCGAAACATAAAAAGCATGAAAAGTCACAGTAAACCTTCCATGCATTGAGCCAAAAAGTTTACTTGTAGTTCGCCAATTTACGGTTGGCGAGTAGAGACGAATCATCCAATCATGTTTCTATACAAGTAATATTTCCACTCTTATTTTACTTTATTTCGTACAACATTACAATTCCATTTCAGGAAAGTTTCAGGATTCAAATATCACATTTAACTGCATTCCGAACTCTTTATGAATTGGCAGCACCTGTTCTCCATAATATATTTCCTCCTTACCGGCCTTTTCAAATGTATATTTCAGACTGGTATAAGTATAGTCATATTCAGAAAATGGCTTATAACGGATATTGATCTGATAGTTTTTCTGATCCTCGCTTATATTTACAGACTCCAGCTGTAAATCACGATTTACAGCTTCTACCTTCTTCAGCTTTCCATATGCTTGTTTATGAATCCGTATATTTATGCACCGCTCATCCTGCGCACTGCCTGATATTTCTGACTCCTGCAATGCATTTCCTTTCTTAGATCGTATATCATACCGTCCGATATCTGCCGTCTTCTCTTTGCCGTTCTCTGTATACCTCAGTGTATGAAATTGTACCCGACTCCCTGTTTTCAAAGGAACATATGCCGTTAATGTTACATCGGTGGAAAACCACACCGCAGGGTCAAGAGGCTGTATTACTTTGAAATCTTCCAGCTTTGGATTATCAACTGCTTTTGTGGAAGAATCCTTCCTTTCAAAGAAAACACTTTCGACTGCATACTCTGTTGTTTTGATATACTCCACACTATTGCGCTGAAATGCTATTGTAGAGAATACTGGTTGTATATTGTACCAGAGAAGAAACAGGACAACTATGATGACAGACAGAAGCAAAACCACTTTCTTATTTATTTTCACTGTGGATTCCTCCGTTTTCTACCGTGAAGCGAATTTCCTCATGCACAGGATTTCTATTTTTCCCTTCTGTGACATTGCGCAGATCCAGCTTTAATTCAGAAGCATCACAGGATTCCTGCATAGTTCCGCGAACCATGACAGATAGGTTTTTATCTTTGGGATTCATTATAATATTCGTTGCATATTTACCACCGAAAATATCCTGCAGCTCTACATAGTAATACTCCTTTACATCTGTAGCGGTACGTTCATAACTGATGATATAAACATAATCCTTTTTATTTTTAATTACATACTGCATCCGGATTCCGGACTTCAGCTCCTGCTCATGGTAAGAGACAGACTCCCTGCTTTTTAACTTCTCCATTTGCTGTATTTCTTCCTTGATTGTCTCTTCATTTGCATTTAAATTCAGATAACTGTCCATGGTGTAACAGCTTTTTACTTTCGCTTCCTTCGGCTGTGTGTTCATAGCAAATAAAACCAGAATAAGCGCTCCTGATAATACTGCATAGATGGATAAAACGGATGCAGGGGCAGGGAGGTTTCTCACGGTTTTTCCAAGCAGAGCAGCATTCAGATTTTTATCATAGCGATATCGATATAGAACATAAAGGAAAGCTCCGCCAAGAACTGATAGAAGTAAAACCCATGGCCATTGCGTATAGGAGGCTGTAACTTTCTGTGCAAACGTATCCATGTGCGTACCTGTCACACAGCAAGGCGCTGAAAGCCTCTGCCCGCCGTTGGATTTCCATTTCTATAAAGCTCAACTACACCTCGTCCATACCGCTGTATCCTTCTGCCGTTTTTTTCAAAGGTATAGCAGAAATTTGTAGCTGTCATATCATATTCCTTTGGCAGCTCATAGCGAAGAATAACTCTTGTGTCTGTATCAAAATCGCCATATTTATTTCTCTGAATTTCAATCTTTACCGGAACATCCGGATTAACAGCCTCAACGTGAATAAGTCTTCCTGTCTCCTTTGTATATACGTCGATGTATAGCTCTTTTTCTTCTGAATCCCAGTTCTTTGAAATGGAGGCTTCTTCTATTCCCATTCCGTTTTTTTCTATTTCATATATACCAATATCCGCTGTTTTCCCCTCCTGATCCTTTTGATAGGTGATTTTGGAAAAGCTTACCTTCATTCCTTTAAACATGGGAAGCTGAATTCCATACGCATAGAAATCCTCATCCTCCATAGGAGTTTCCTCATCGATTACATAACGAGGATCAACTACAGTATCCGCCTTGTAATCTGCAATTCCCGTTACTCTGACACCATCACCGCCTTCTTTTTTAAACCGGACGATAAGACTTTCTTCCATGTCCTCTTCCGGGAAATGAAATCGATTGCTTGCTTTCAGAAATGTCGCTTCCTTCTGTACCGGAGCACATCCTCCTATACAGCAGAGAATAAGCAGCCCTGTAATTCCTGCGATTCTTTTCATCGATGGATACCTCCCTTTTCAATCGTATAGCTGTCATAATAATCGACACGATTCTTATTTTTCCCCCGGGTATAATTATATATGTGAATGCTGCGCTTCTGTGCTGCACACGAATCCTTGATCGTTCCTGTGGTCATGGATATGATTTTCCGCGAATCCGCCTTGATTTCCCCACTTGTCCAGCCACTATCCGTACGATTACGGATAATAATCTGTTCATCCTTTTGCGGTGCTCGAAGCAGATCATACATAACGACATATACATATTCCTTCCGATTATTTACAGCATAGGTAACGGTTACATGCTTATTGGGCTTTTCCTTCTGCATACTGAGAGAGGTACTATCCTTCCTCAGCGCAGCCAGCTGTTCCTGCACTAGCTCTTCGTCCACACCAGCATACTGTTGTGTATCATACATATCACATGTCGTTTCACCTTGCTTTGATTCACGCAGATAATAATAGCCCATATACCAGGATAGCGTCAGGATTGAGAGAATCCCCCAAATGCATACCACTGTCCGGACTGTTAATAAATGAATCTGCTTTTCCGGTGCTTTCAAATGTTGATTGACCCGCAGCTCATAGTAATGCTTATAAAGGACATAAATCACCAGACCTGCCACTAAAAGAAGCATGATAAGCAGAAGCAAACCGGCGGATGATTGTCTGTCAAACAAAGTCTGTAGCATACGCATCCCTCCTTAAAATCCCATTTCTTCCTTGAACCGGTAATAATAGCTTCTGGATACCTCAATTTGATCCTCGTTTGTGAGGATAAGCGTAAATTTTGAATTCAGACTGCTGCGGATTCGCCGTATATCCTTTTTATTTACAATAAATGCCTTATGAACTCTCAGAAATCCCCTTTCATACAGATTGGCCTCCAGCTGATACATCGTTTCTTTTACGCGGTAACAGCCATCCATCGTATGTATCCATATTTCCTGGGAAATGCTTTCTATATAGATGATATCTTCAACAGCAAGACGCATGTATTCCTCCCGATCCCTGACAAGCAGATAGCGGTAATCATAATTGGCCTCGTATAGTACATAATCGGCATCCTCACAAACAGTAACCTGCCCCTTTTGAAGATCATCCAACAGCTGTTCTCTCATCTCTTTTCTGCATAATAGCTTAAGTTTCATACTTTCACCCTTTTCACCTATAGTTTATCGGAATTCAAGGGAAACACAAGCGATATTATACAAGATACAAATATAAGCAGTAACCTGCACAAGAAAAGCAAATATATGTAAAGCATACTTCACATTTTAACCATACGGTGGTATACTAAAGATGTAAAGGAGGCTTCACATTCATGAAGAATAGAATCCGGGAGCTTCGGCAGGAATTACAAATGACACAGGAAGATCTGGCACAGCGGTGCAGAGTCAGCCGGCAGACAATTATTTCGCTGGAGAAGGGCAAATATGATCCTTCCATCCACCTCGCACACCGTATAGCAACAA
Organism: Clostridium sp. DFI.1.208; assembly: GCF_024463855.1. Classification (NCBI taxonomy): domain Bacteria; kingdom Bacillati; phylum Bacillota; class Clostridia; order Eubacteriales; family Clostridiaceae; genus Clostridium; species Clostridium sp. DFI.1.208. Next base: position 56,019 of record NZ_JANGCA010000025.1, read on the forward strand.
TTTTTCATCATCGTATCGAAGAGGTATTTCTGTTTACAGAAGGAGTGGATGAATTATGAAAGAACAGAATATTATAAGGATGAAATGCATTATGATTCTACTGTTTATCATTCTATCCGTCGTGCTGATTGTTGTCGGCTTCTCAGAGGAATATCGCGGTTCCTCCCTGTTCAGCGGCGGTGTCGGCGGTCTTGTCGCCTCCCTGTGCATGCTAAAAACGGTATGGTCTGCCAGAGTATCACAAAAGAATCGTGAGCAGCTAATCATCAGTGAAATAGATGAACGCAATCTCCTAATTAAGAAAAATAGCGGAGCTCAGGCGTTTCACATATCCCTTATCACAACCCTTGCAGCCTCTATCCTTGCTTCCTTATATCATGAAGAGATCATCTGCAGCTATTTTCAAATTCTTCTGGGCATTCAGCTATTGGCTTATTTTCTGATTCAGATTTATTACAAAAAGAGACTGTAAATTTTCATATAAACTTGATGAATGAAGCCGGCAATAGCGCAGCAATGATTGACTGCCGCATGCTATTGGGTACCTGCAAGGCTGCTTTAAAAATACTGCCTGTGTATGAACTTGCGGACGCTTGTATTCAGGAGATCTGTCAGGCTTCGCAAACAGTATGCTCACCAAATGAAGGCGATATTGTAATATAAGTAAAGGAGATGCTGTCTATGCAGCTTGTATGGGTTCTGCTCATTGCGGCAGCCATTACAGTTTTTGAGATTCTCATCTATCGTTATCATTTTCCAAGATTTTTTCTGTTTATCTTTCCGCTCATCAATATTTGTCTGGAAATATGCATTGTTTTTTACATTCTGCGCCAGCAGGCACTGGTTACCAGCTATTATCCGCTATGGGTTCGGATCGGCATCTACCTTCTGCCGCTTCTGCTATCCCTGTTTATCATGACCGGGCTTCTTGTGCACCGATATGTAAATATGGAATATACAAAACCATTCCGCCATATCGTCTGCCGTCTGTTTGCATTTCTTCTGATCAGTATGCTTTTCATCTTTCTCACAACCATCTATTTTGCACAGGAATATGTTATCTTTTATCCAAATGCAAGTCCTCAGGAACGAGATAAGCTCATGACGGATAAAACCTATGAACGCATCAGCTTAGATTCTCAATATGTCGGGTGGCTGAAAAAAGCAGAAAATGCGGACAGCATCCTCGTATATTTCGGAGGAAATGCACAAAACACCAGCGCCTTATGCAGAGAGTATGATGAAAGTGGAATTTTTTCTTATATGAAAAACACATACTTTCTCAGTGTTGACTACCCTTCCTATGGAGACAGCAGGGGCTCCCTGTCACAGGTTGAATTATTCAAAATGGCAGATGCCGTGCTGCACTATGCCCGTCACAGGTTTCCGGATAAAAAGCTGATTCTTGTCGGCTACAGCATTGGTACGGGAATTGCAAGCTATGCAGCCTCTATATCACAGCCGGATGCACTGATTTTACTTTCTCCATACAATAACGGCAGGGATTTATTCAACTCCTATTTCCCCGTTTTCTATGGACCCTTGCAGTACCTGATTCGCTATCCCCTAACCAGTGATAGGTATGTTAGCACAGTGACCTGTCCTGCTCTGGTCATACTGAGTGATCGGGATACCATTGTTTCTCCTGGCCTCTCAAGGCGTCTGATACAAAGCTTTCCCAAACCGGTAAAGGTCATGCATTTTGATACCCTGCAGCATGGTGATATCGCTATGAACAATGAGGTATGGCAAGCTATTGTGAGCTTTCTCAATGGGCTTCATGAATGAAGCTGCACCGTGATTATGCTTAACCGGCAGCCATTGTCAAAATGTGATAGCTCGATTTTCTGAGTATTTTGAATGTCGAAAACATAGCGATGAAACCTGCTTTGTTCTCTGGTTACGAGCGCTCTTTGAAGCAATAAACATTTCGTTTATTGCTCTTTTATGTTTAGAAGGAAGTGGTCGTATGTATGAAACCATCATGTTCACATTTCTATGCTGGCCTATGCCAAAGCTCCACGTAAAGAAATAAAAAACATGGAAATCACACCATGTCTTTATCCTCTATCATATATTTTTTCTTCCAGCTCATCAAATTTACGATACAAATCAACAAATTCATCACATAAAATCTTAAAGGATTCCGCACTCATCAGTAAATCCTGCGCATGTGTGAGAAGAAGATTCAAATCCACCGGATTTCCACCAGCTTCCTCCTGCACGAGACGCTGATGTATACGATGCCCCTTGGCATATAGTTCATTGCCCTTTCTTACAAGCTCGTTGCACTGTCCGTAGTTTTTGCTTTTGACCTCCTGAATCGCTTCGATATAAAGACTTCTAGCCTGTCCCACGGAAGAAATGATTTCTAGTATCTCGAGTTCTGAACTACCCATCGTATCCATCTCCTGACCTTTTCTGTTCTACTATTGTATCATACCCATACCGTGATTTCACTAGGAATTTCAAGAAAATGATATCTCTTACAAAAGCTGCCAAATTCATGATGGGAAGAAGAAGCCTCTTTATGTTTTCATAGATAGTGAAGATGCAGCGCTATTTTTATTATGCCTTTAGATTTCCTGATGAATTCACTGTCTAATGCATAGAATAATACGTTGATATCCTGTCTTCTTTTTGCAAAAGAATACTGCGCGGAAAATGTATACGACAGAATTATCCTTTACACTGTATTTTAAGAAAACGGTTTACCTAGAATAAGCAGACCTCATACAGCGCAGATTGATTTCCCTGCGTATAATCTCCTCTGCCGTTTTCAGTGCTTCCTCCTGAGAATCTATAATTTTATATGCAAACATGTTGCTCAGCCCCATAACCAGGCTCCACATAAAGAGGATTTCTTTCTGATACTCCGCCTTCGGACAATCATGTTTTTTCAAAAAAGCAAGGGCGGTGCAGCGGAAAATTTCATAAGATTCCACAGATTTCTCCTTTAGGTCGTGCAGCTGAAACATTTGGGATTTCATGGTGTTGGTATGATATTTCAAAAAATCAGGGTGCTGTACCATAAAGCTCACATAGCCTGTACCAATCTGAATGATAGCTTCATCCACATCACCACCTGCAATTTCGCAGGACTTTTGCAATGCCGCGGTGAACTGATCCTCTATATAAGCAGAAATGGCATTCATAAATTCTTCCTTATTTTGAAAATGCTTATACAATGCAGTATGTGATACATGGCAAAGCGCGGCAAGCTTTCGCATAGACAAGCTCTGCTCTCCATTCGCATTGATATAACGAATGCCTTCCTTAATCAGTGTATTTTTTAAATCCTTATGATGGTAGCTTTGTTCCCGCATGCAGATCAATCCCCTTTCTATGTATCTGTATTTTATCACACGATGTTGACAGTGTAAACATTCTATGATAATCTATCAATGTAAACAGCGTTCACTTAGCTGAGAAAGGATGAATCATGAAGACCATACTATCCGATATTCCCTTATCACCTCTGCATTTTTCTGAACATGTCTTTGTATTTGACATTCATAAGCTCAAACAAACAGCACCTTGCGCAGGATGCTTTTCCTGCTGGGTAAAAACCCCGGAAGCCTGCATTTTTCAAGACGATATTTCTTCCTTTACAGCTTCAATGAAACAAAGTGATATGCTTTATATCCTTACAAGGAATGTATATGGCTCCTATAGTCCATTTGTGAAATGTGCAATCGATCGCTCCCTTTCCTATGTGCAGCCGTATTTTACGATCCGTAATCATGAAATGCACCATGTGTTGACCTCCTCTACTCACCTGCAGCTAATTGTTATTGCATATGGCAGTGAGGATGTGCAGGAACAAAACGCTCTTCAAGCACTTGTTCAGGCAAATGGAGTCAATATGGACTGCAGAAATGTACAATGCCATCTCTGCAAAGACAGCGAAAAGGCCCTTGCCCTCTTACAAACAATGGAAGGAGTGACAAGTAGATGAACTGTGCAATCGTATGCGGCTCACCAAAATCATCGAACAGCTGCAGTGAAATGCTGGCAAAGCGTCTTTTTTCGGGCATGGAGGATATCACTGTTTTTCAGAGTATAAATATCCATAAAAATCCTCAGCTCCTTCAGCAGCTGCAATCCTATGATACCGTTGTGCTTACTTTTCCTCTTTATTTTGATGCACTGCCTTCCCATCTTCTCAGCTTTCTTGTGCAGTGGGAAAAAGAGCAAAAGAGCGTTCCTGTAAAGGGAAAGCTGTATGCCATCGTGAATTGCGGCTTTTTCGAGGGAAAGCAAAACCGTTGTGCCCTTCAGATTGTGGAAAACTGGTGCAAAAAAACCGGTATGTGTTTCATGGGGGGAATCGGTATCGGTGCAGGCCCCATGCTGAATGAAATACAAGCTATGGCGTGGGAGCATGGTCCAAAGGCACCTGTTGATAAAGCCCTGCGGTGCATGAGAGAAGCAATTTTGACGGATACTGCAATCGAAAATAGTTATGTTCAACCGGCGTTTCCACGCAGTCTTTATATGAAAATGGCGCATCATTCCTGGAATAAGCAATTAAAAAGGAATGGCTATCGTCCTAGAACGGTATATCCGCGAAAATAATCTTTATCAGTGCTGTACTTCCTATTCGTGCAGTTCCCTCTTTTCATATCGGATTGCTGGGATAAAACGTCGTGATAAGCCAGCCTGTCATAAAAACCGTCATAGGACGGCTCTCCCTTCAAAATGAAAATCGTTATCAATATAACGGCTTCCCATTGGATAGGAGTAGTCTTATGACGGTTATTTTATATGCAGTTTTTCTTCAGGGAAGTAAATCTTAGATTCCTCTTTCAAATCAGCTCTTGTCAATGCACGAACAATATCGCTGGCCTTTGACAGCTCCTTAACCTTGCCGCTTTCCTCGAGAACCCAGATATTATGTCCGCTTTCATTGCTCTTATAAGGAGAGTACGGCTTTTGAGAGACAACATCCTGATACACATAGTAATCCGGATCGTATCCCAATGCCTGTACATGAAGCTGAATGCGTTTTAAATCCTCCGGATATTTCAGGGTCACATATTCAAACAGCTTTCGATTCAAAAGCCGATAGGCTATATCACGCAGAATTTCATCCCTGCAGGACACCAGCTCGGAGAATCCATACAGGGCTGCGGATTCATCCAGACGATACAAAGCATCAATCCCTGCATCCGCACCACAAAGGAATGGATGAAACATTTTTACATCGCTCAGATATTCAGGATGCAGTACAAACACCTCTTTCATCCTGCGAAACAGTATAGAAAGCAAGGTCTCATAGCTGCGGGCTACCGGATGAAGATATACCTGCCAATACATATGATAGCGGGCCATGATATAATCCTCCACGCTGTGTATTCCACTGGCCTTCACAACAATCCTTCCATTCTTTACACGTATTGTTCTTAAAATTCGTTCCAGATCAAATTTTCCATAGCTGGTCCCTGTAAAATAGGCATCCCGCAGAAGATAATCCATACGATCCGCATCCAGTTGACCGCTTACCAGCTGATTCATACATTCCTTCGGATGGCGATATTGAATAATGCTTGCGACATCCTCCGGCAGCCGTGCGTCACAGGCAGCCAGAATTTGGTGTATCTCACTGTTCTCTGTTATGATTTTCACAGTGTATTCTTCATGCTTATACATACTTATGCCTTCAAAGGCATGGGAAAACGGTCCATGACCGATATCATGAAGCAACCCTGCAAGCATTGCTACCGCTTTTTCATAATCACTTAATGCTTCTCGCAGCTGATCAATTTCATAAACCATGCGCCGTACGATTTCATAAACACCCAGAGAGTGGGAGAACCGTGAATGCTCCGCTGTATGATATACCTGAAAATCTCCACCCAGCTGATGGATCCGCCTCAGGCGCTGCATCTCCTTTGCATTGATGCAATCCCATACAACCTGCAAATCCACATGGATATAACCGTGAATCGGATCGCGCAGGACTTTTGTTTCATCTGTTTTTAGCATAATCTCTCACCCTCTTTTCTATTTCCATTATACTATAAAGCGCTGCGTAATTATAACAAATTATGGAATTTACAAAGCATACCAATCATCAACCATAATAGAATATCGGCGAGTATTTACAAATACAAAGAAAACCGGAGCCACTTTCCGATTCTCTTTACTATACATGCTATGAGCCTGCCACATATCCTGTTTTCTCAATCAGCTCTTTCCCTTCCTTCGATTGTATCCAGTTTAGAAATGGCTGCAGATTCTTATTCGTATTTCCTTTCACATAAATTGCATAAAACGGACTGCTGATTGGATATGTATCCATGCGTATATTTTCAACACTCGGTTCAATGCCATCCACCTTGAGCAGGCGGATTCCTTTGTTTTTTACCATCCCCTGCGTGTAATAGCGAAAGGAATAACCGATTGCATTTTCTCTATTTTCATATTCTGCAGTTTCCGTCACGATATCGCCCATACCGCTTGCCACATCCTTTTGCGGTGGCGACATCAGTTTCTTTCCCTTCATAAAGCGCAGCAAAGCAGATTGCGAACCGCTTCCCTCCGGACGCTGGAAGGCTCGAATTCGTCTATTACTACCACCGACATCCTTCCAATTTGTGATGTTACCGCTGTAAATATCCTGAATCTGCTTTGTCGTTAATGATTCCACCGGATTCTCAGAATTCACAAAGAATACGAAGGCCTCCATACCGAGGGGAACCATGACAAGCTCCTTCTCCTCTTTTTCAAACATTTCCTTTTGCTTATCGCTGGGAGCTGCCGCAAAAATGAGATCAGTATCGCCGTTCATTAGACTTTCATATGCAAACGGTGTTGTTGTACATCGCACAGTATCTGCACTATAATCAGCATAGCCTTCCTCAGGATACACTGCCTGCACGAAGGAAGCATATACTGGGTATAATGCTGTTGCGCCGTCAAGCCTTAAAAGTGGTTCTTGCATGGAATAAGAGCTTTTTTTATCGAGAATTGCCAGCTTATCGCTATGAAACGGTTCATATTCAAACAAATCAACCTCACTGCGCATCACCTCAAACCGGCTCTGCCATGCATCATACGCAAAGGTTCCCCCCAGTATACAGCCTCCCAAAGCAATCGGAAGAATCAGCAAAAGCTGCATCTTTTTTTTCAGCCATCGCTGATACCGATGCTTCGTAATCAGCATACTCCAGAGGTAGATAAATACCATAATCACCGTAAGAATAAAAACCGGTGACATATATCTATGTGCGGTTGCCCATACAAGCATAAACGCAGTCATCGAAACAAGCGGTAGTGCTATAATCGTTATCAGCGTCAGCAGTACAATGAAAAATGCCCACATCATAAGCTGTAGCCCTGAAGCATATCCAGAATGGGATGATCCGCTGCTTCAAATTGATAGCTGTAAAGCTCACGCGGAGTTACCAATGCATATTCATGATGCGCATGCAGGCGAATATCACCACATATATATTTGCAAAGATAGGCGTGTACGAGCAAGGTGCAATCCTCTCTGTTATCACGGATCGTTGTAAGATACCTGTCGATATCCACACACAGCTCCAGCTCTTCCTGTATTTCCCGAACTACTGCCTGTTCCCTTGTTTCCCCCGGCTCTACCTTACCGCCTGGAAACTCCCAGATGTTTTCATGTACACTGCTGCTTCGTTTCGCAATGAGCAGACGCTGATCCATGCATATAACTGCACATACGATATCCTTTGTTTTCATCTCTATTCCCTCCAGTCTGTAAAATCCTCCGGGTTCACATCCTCCTTCTGTCTGACATCGTCCAGATAAAAGGAATTCCCAATTCTTTGCAGCTTCCAGTATTCCACAAAGGTAGATTTTTTGCGTGAACCTTCCGTCACTGTGTGCGTCTGTGAATTCACGGTATAATCAACCATGCTTCCTTCGATGTACAGCCAGCAGGAATCCTGACTGTCATCGCTATAATCCTGAACGCCGACTACCGCACTTCGCAGCAGCTTGATGTGATCCAAAACATTGTGCTCATTACGCAGCTCCATCCAGGTAAGGCGCATCTTCCATTGCTCATACAAATGCTCTGTAAGATAAGGCTTCAGGTCTTCAACTTTTGCATTCGTCCATGCCTCCTGTACATGATAGTAAATATCCTCAACGCGCCGTTTGATTTGTTTTTCATTCCAAATGGAATCCATATCATCTATCCTTTGCAGCAGCGCAGCACTTTGCTTTGCTTTCTTTTTCACTCTTCTTCGATAGGCAAGCATTGGCATGGCAGGTATCAATACAAGCAGACCTCCCATAGCGATTGTAGAGAACATACTGCCAATCGGATCATTGTATCCGCGACCATGATAATGATTGGAATTTGTACTTCCCGATGATGTGCTGCCCCCGGAGCTGCCACCACTGCCGCCGGAACCACCCCCTCCTGCTCTCGCCTGTACGGATAGCGGTAATAGAAGCGGTAGGACAAATAATAAAAGAAGGTATTTCTTTTTCATGATATCACCCTTTACATGTTCATTATACAGGAAAAACCCCAGATAACAATTCATGAAAAACCAACAGTTTTTTAAGAATTGAATATTGTAAAAGGCATTCTCTTTCTCTGTTCACAAACAAGCATATGTGCTATATTTAAGATAAGAATGGAGGGATCATCATGAAAGTAGCAACCATAGGAACAGGCTTTATCGTAGACTGGTTTTTAACAGCCGTACAGGAAAGCGCCGGCATCAGCTGTGTTGCCATGTATTCCCGTAAGGAATCCTCTGCCCGTACATTGGCAGACAAATATGGAATCGATAAAATCTATACAAAGATGGATGAGATGCTGAAGGATGAGGACATCAATTTCGTTTATGTCGCATCACCGAATAGTCTGCATTTTGAGCATGCATTAAAAGCATTAAAGGCAGGAAAGAACGTCATCTGTGAAAAGCCGTTTACATCCACTGTGAAGGAATTCGATTGTCTGGTAAAAGAAGCACAGGCGCGCCATCTGTATCTATTTGAAGCAATCGTAACTGCACATATGCCAAATTATCTCCGTATGAAGGAAGAGCTTCCAAGGCTTGGCACCATTCGTATGGTTCAGTGTAACTTCTCTCAATACTCCAGTCGCTATGACAAATTTCTACAGGGAGAAACACCGAATGTATTCAATCCGGAATTCTCCGGTGGTGCATTGGCTGACATCAATATTTATAATCTGCATTATGTTATCGGCATGTTTGGAAAGCCGAAAAAGGTGCATTACTATGCCAATCTACATGACAACGGCATTGACACAAGTGGTGTCGTATTACTGCAATATGACGGCTTTCAGGCGGTATGTGTCGGCTGTAAGGACACACGAAGTGAATGCATTGCACAGATTCAGGGAGAAAAGGGATTTATCACCATGCGTTCGGAGACAAGCAGATGCGCAGAGTTTACCATACAGATCGGCAGAGAAAACATCGAGCATCCTTCCATTGTGCAGAATGATGTAGCTTTGTATTATGAATTACAGGATTTCCGTGACATCTTTAAGCTGGATGATTATGAGCGCTGCACACGGCTGCTCGCTTATTCAAGAACTGTTATGGAAGTGTATGAGACAGCCAGAAAGGATGCCGGAATCGTGTTTGCGGCAGACAGGAAATAAGATATGAGTGTATTTGAAAACGACTGGATCATGCGCCAGATTGAAGGTATGACCGACATGCTGGGCAAGGTGCTTTTACATCGTGAGAAAAGTGAAATCAGGGTGGAGGATGAGCTCAGTGATGAGGACGTAAAAAAATACCACAAAGAGATACAGAAGCTGTTAAAGGAAAAAAAATATTCAGAAGCTATACAGTATTTACGTGAAAATTTTGCGACCGGCAGCATGGAATATCTAAAGGTTGCACTTTCAGCGTTTGATCAATTAAATTCTTTGCGTGAACCAGAGCTTCAGGAAGGCGGATATTCACGACAGGAGCTGTATAATGATCTTGAGTTCATTACGGAGCAATACGGCATTCATCTATAAAGCACGCAGGAAGTGATCATTTACCTTCTATCCCACAAAAAAAGCAAACTATTCCTGCAAGTTATGCACAGTTTTCTATTTGGTTTATGTTGCAGTTTTCGTTTTAATTATCATCATACAGAAACACTTCCTGCATGCAGAGCATAAAGGGCGATGATGTTTTGAATTCCTTTTTCATTTCGTATGACAGTGAATTTTTAGTACAAGTGGATGATAAAATCAGATAAGAACAATTTCTAATGTGGATCATGAAAAGGATGCATTCACTTTCAATCCAGATAATACCCATAATGGGATGTTGATAGATTTAAACATTAAGTAAAAACAAAAAATAAATGCCGTTTTCTTAAGAAGAAAGCATGCAGATTTACAACATAAGACGCAAGCCTCAACTTGCGTCTCAGATTGTTGACAAAAGCCTATACCTTTTCGTAAGGACATAGGCTTTTTATTGTATATAGGCAATTTTCGAAATGAAATTGTCTTTTTTTGTATATTTTGAAGGATATATTGAATTTTTTGATGA